>CAYWNR010000140.1:0-8027 GCA_964459705.1 uncultured Gemmatimonadaceae bacterium
TCGGCGTGACCACTCCGGTCTGGGACTACGTCATGGGGACCGCGAGTCAGCGCACCAAATAGCGTGAACGAGCTGGAGCAACGCGTCCGCGCGGCCTTGGAAGGCCGCTACCGCGTCGCGCGCGTGCTCGGAAGCGGGGGTATGGCGACCGTGTTTCTCGCCCGTGACCTCCGGTACGACCGGGACGTGGCGATCAAGGTGTTGCGACCGGACCTGAGCGCCACGCTCGGCAGCGAGCGCTTCCTGCGCGAGATCCGCATCACCGCACAGCTCAATCACCCGCACATCCTGCCGCTGCTCGACAGCGGGCGGGCCGGCGGGCCGACGGGCCGGCGGGCCGCGCAGGAGCAACCGCCCGTCGGCCCGCCGGCCCGCCCGCCCGTCGAGTTGTTGTACTACGTCATGCCCTACATCCCGGGCGGCTCCCTGCGGCACATGCTCCAGCACGGGACGCCCATTCCCATGCCGGAAGTGCTCCGCCTGGCGAGCCAAGTGGCCTCCGCGCTCGATCACGCGCATCGGCACGGCGTGATCCACCGCGACGTCAAGCCCGAGAACATCCTGTTGTCGGAGGGGGAAGCGGTCGTCGCGGACTTCGGGATCGCACGGGCGGTTTTTGCCGCCACGGACACGGACACGGGCGCGTTGACCCGCAGCGGGGTCCCGCTCGGCACCCCGGGCTACATGAGTCCCGAGCAGGCAACCGGCACCCAGCGCTTGGACGCGCGCACCGACGTGTTCGGACTGGGGTGCGTCGTGTACGAGATGCTGGTAGGGGAAACGCCCGAGATGTGGCCCACCGAGGAAGCGGTCCGCCTGGGTCGCTTTGTGGACGCGTCGGATGGTCATCGCGAGCGGCTCGACCGGCTCCCGGGTCACCTGCAACAAGTCCTCGTGCGCGCGCTGGCGGTTCGGCCGGCGGATCGCTTCGGATCGCCCGTCGAGTTCGCGGACGCTCTGGCCGCGGCGGCCGCACACAGCTCGCCGCTTTCGGCTTCCGACGTGGACGCCGTCCTGCGACGGGCGGCCGAGATCGAGTTGGCGCATCCGACCGAGGATCCCGCGTTGTCGGTTGGGGCGGTCGAGCAGATAGCGGCGGAGGTCGGGATCGAGCCCGAACACGTGCGGCGCGCCCTGGCCGAGCGACTGCCCGGCGCGGGCGTGCCCGCAGTGACCACGGATGTCGGCAAGGGAACCTTCGAGCGGCGCAAGCGGACCTACCGCGTCGACCGCGTTGTCGCTCGGGAGGTGTCGGCGGACGAATTCCCCACCCTCGTGGACGATATCCACGACGTCCTCGGCCTGACCGGCCACGCGAGTGCGCTCGGTCGTTCCCTCACGTGGAGTCCCGTCGCGCAGGGGAAGGAGGGGCGCGTGGTGCTCGTGACGCTCACGGTGCGCGACGGGCACACCGCGATTCACATCGAGGAGCGGTTCACCCCCAGCGGCATCCTCGACGCGGTCCCCGGCCTCGTGGGTGTCGTTGGAGGCCTGCTCACGCTCGCATTCCTCGGAGCCCTCTTCGGAGGGGCCGGCGGCGATTTGGTGGTGCCGGCCGTGCTCGCGGGTGCTGGAAGCGCGTATTGGGCATATCGCGGCGTCATCACGACCATGGCCAACACGCGGGAACCCAAGTTGGTGGCGCTGGCGGATCGCTTGGCCGCGCGTGTCGAGGGGAAACCGCTCCCCGCGCCCGCTCCAGCCGAGCAGTTGCCACCCGGCGTCACGCCGGCCTGAGCGGCCGGTCGCGGAGGGTTGCGATACAGCGTAGCGCCTCGCCGGCCTCGGCGACATATTCGGCGCACAGTTCCCAGCACCCCCAGATCCGGAGCCCCCGCATGGCATCCCGCGGTCAGCGCGCCATCGTGCTCGGCCTCCTGCTGCTCGCGCCGCGCGCGCTGGCCGCGCAGGAGCGCGACTACCTGAACCTCCAGTGGTGGCACCCGCTCGTGGCGTCGGCCGGGATCGCCGCCACCTTTCTGCTCGATCAGCCCATCCACGACTTCGTCCAGGGCAATACGACCTCGGGTCAGGACGACATCGCGAACGTGGCCAAGCGATTCCACGAACCCGTGGTCACCCTGACCGCGGCGACCGGGGGCATGGCGGTGGGTCTCCTGTTCCATCAGATGACCGTTGCGCAAACCGGACTGCAGATCCTCGGTGCGTACGGACTGACCTCGGGCATGATGATCGCCACCAAGTGGGCCTTTGGGCGTGCGCGCCCCAGCACCTTGCCGGACGACAACACGCACTTCGACTGGTTTGCGGGCGGCGAGAACAGCTCGTTCCCGTCAGGGGCGGCGGCGGTGACCTTCAGCCTGGCGACCACGCTCGCGGACGCCATCGATCACCCGGCCGCCACCGTGGTGCTGTACGCCGGGGCCACTTTGAATTCGTGGGCCCGGGTCTACGCCAACCGACACTGGTTCAGCGACGTCTTCACGGGCGCGCTGTACGGGATCACCGCCGCGAAACTCGTCAACGGCAAGTGGCGTCTATTCGGATTCCGGCCGCCGACCGTGGGCATCGACGGCCGGGGTCGAACGACGTTTGGCTACGAGTTGACCTGGTAGACGCGGGACCGGGACGGAAGGCTACCAGCGGGCCCGGTAGCCGCGCACGTCGAGATGGACAAACGGGCCGTGTGAGCGGTTGGTGCCGTAGCGACCCAGCCCTCCGGCGTACTCGCGGCCGTCCTTTCCCAGCGCCCGATCCGCCAACCTGATCAGCACATCAGCGTCGCGGGCGTCATGCCGGCCGTCGCGATTGAGGTCATCCATGACGCCGTCGCCATCCTCGTCCACGAAAATATCCGCCGCCTGTCCCCACTGGTGGCGGCTGCTCACGACGTTGCCAATGGCGCGGTTGTACGACGGCGTGCGGAACCCACTGAGGATCTTGAACGACGTCACCCGGTAGCCCGCCGCGTTGGCTTCATCGAGCAGGGTTTCGAGTGCCAGCAGCAGTCGGGCGTCGAGGGCCACGTACTTGGGATAGCCGCCCGCCTGCTTGCAGAGGAACTGCTCGAGCCGAAATCGTGGGGACACGGGGGTGCGCCGGTTGGCGGGCGTCACCTCGATGAAGCCCACGGGCGGCGGGCGCACCACCCCGTCGGGCGTCCGGACCCTGGCGTAGGTACCGATCACGTATCCGTTGAGACGGCCGTTCACCACGCGACTCGCGGGGACGAGCACGAAGACGGTGAGCCGGATGGAATCAGACCCGTCCGCGCGTCGCACCGTCAGGGGATAGATGCCCGGCCGGCTCGGGGGCCGGTAGCGCCACGCAGCGACACCGACCGGCCGGAGCTGGCCCTCGCGGGCCTGGGCCTCGTACGCGCCGGTGGCGCGTTCGACGGCGATGGCGAGCGAGGTCCCTGGCAACACGAAGGCCGAGTTGATGCGGTAGGCGGACACCAGCGTACCGTATCGCACGGCGAAGCCCGCGGTCGCGTCCGGCGTGCCGCGAACCACCCGCGCGGTCCCACCGAACGTGAGGAGGGCGACGCCCACGAGCGCCAGCGCGGCGCCGCCCTTGGCCGGACTCACTCGTCGCTCGGCGGCGCCGCCTGCAACGCCCGTTCGAGGCGCGTGTCACGGCCGTACAGGTCCTTCCGAAAGTGTACGCGTCCGTCGGGCGCCGCCCACGCCGTCCAATAGAGCAGATGCACGGGAATCGGTCGCGGCAACGCCACCGTCTGCTCTTGCCACCGCGCGATCGTCGCCTCCAGGGCCTTCCGGCTCCACCGGGTATCGCCACGCAGGACGTACTCCGCCAGCTCCAGGGGCCGTTCGAGCCGGATGCATCCCGAGCTGAACGCGCGGTCGGGCTTGTCGAACAGCTCGCGCGCGGGCGTATCGTGGAGGTACACGTTGCGCGCGTTCGGGAACATAAACTTCACGCGGCCGAGTGCGTTGTTGGGACCCGGATCTTGCCGGAGCCGATAGGGGAAGGTCTTCGCCGTGATCGTGCTCCAGGTTACCGACGCCGGATCGACCTCGCGGGCGTCGATTCCCCAACCCTCGAACACCCTGATGTGCTGCTCGGTCAGATACGCGGGGTTCCGCTTGATCAGCGGGAGCTTGTCCTCGACCGCCAGGTTGCGCGGCACGTGCCAGAACGGGGCGAGCACGAGGTATGTCATGTTCCCGCTGAACACCGGGGTCCGGCGATACGGACGGCCGACCATCACCCGCATGCGGAGTACCGCGGTGTCCGCTTCCACGACCTCCATTTCGAACGCGGCGATGTTCACGAGCACGTGCCGCCGGCCGAGATCCTGCGGCAGCCAGCGCCAGCGCTCCAGGTTGATCTCGAGCTGGTGCAGTCGCTCCGCGACCGGAACGTTCATCGCCGCGAGCGTCTCGGGACCCACCATCCCATCCTCGGCGAGCCCGTGACGCCGCTGGAAGGCCATCACCGCGTGCGCGACCGCCTCATCGAACAGATCGAGGTCCGCGCCGTCGGTGTCCGCCTCCACGAGATCCCCGGTGAGCGCGAGGCGCGTGCGCACGTCGCGCACGCGGGGACTCTGGATCCCCCGTTCCAGCCGATCGCCGTCGGGGATCGTGGGCCATCCGCCGCGAGCGGCGACGTCGCGATACCGCCCCAACGCGGCGCGGAGCCGTGCGTAGCCGGGCTGCGGAGGCAAGAGCGTGGCCAGGGCCTCGCGAACGTGGCCGGACGCGAGCGCCCCGCCGAGGATCATCGCCAGATCCGCGCCCCGCCGATTGGCCCGCCACTCGGGGTCGATGGTCTCGGGATTGACCCGCCCGATCAGCAGATGCGAGCCGTACACGAGGAACGCGTCGGTGAGCAGGAGATCGAGATCCGCGACCCGCCGGGCACCGGGCGGCCCCGCGGCACCACGAATCTCGCGCAGCGTGCGTTCGATCGTGCGCAGGTGGTAGTCCGCCGGCCGCAGCCCTTCACCGCCGGCATCGCGCACCGCCGCGATGAGGGAGTCGGCCACCGGAAGCGGCCCGCGGTGGTCGCTCCACGCGGGCTGGTAGAGCCGGGACACGTAGAACTCGGGAAGGGCCGCGGACGCGTAGACCGGCTCGTCGCGGACTGCGAGGTCGGCGGCCGGTACCGTCTCGAGGCGGTTCCGCAGCCGCTCGCGCACGGCCTCGGACACGGCTTGTGCGCCCGCGAGGCGGGCGGCGCCCGTCAGACCCCCGAGACAGAGCATCGTGACGACGAGCGCGTCGGCCACGCGCGGCGGACGGGGCATGGGGCGTCCGGCTTCCAGCTAGCGAGCCTCTCGAGCCACCCGCTCCAGACCCTTCCTGGCCTGGTCCACCCAATCGTGAAGGCGCGGATCCGCGTCGGCCCACAGGGTGAGCAAGCGGTTGTAGTAGTCCGCCGCTTTCGCCCGGTCGCCGGCCTGCTCGGCAATCTGGCCCAGCCGGAGGTACCCATGGGCGAGATGGCCGGCGTCGTACCAGATCTGATCCGAGGGACTGTCCACGAGCCGCTCGTACATCATGCGCGCGCTGTCCGTCTTGCCCGCCGCTTCGTACGCCCGCGCGAGCCACGCCGCCGCGCACGTGGCGCAGGCGTTGCCGTCGTCGAACCGCCACAGGGCGGCCAGCGCGGAGTCCACCCGACCCTCGGCGAGATCCACGACACCCGCGGCGCCCTGCTCCCATAACTCGGCGTCGTGGCTATGATCGGCCTCGGGGGTGCGGTCGAACTCGGTCAGCAACTGGCGGGCGCGCGTGGTCTGGCCGGCCGCCGCGTAGGCGAGGGCCAGGTGACCGTAGGGGCGGTCCAGCGGGGACAGCGACGGCAGCGGAAAGCGCTTCGTCGCGTCGTCGAGAATGCGCCGGCCGCGGAGCGTATCGTCGAACAGCAACCGCTCGGTGATGGCCCGGCGGGCCGCGCGCAGCAGGTACTGGCCGCCGAGGTCCCGCTCCGCCGTGATGCGGAAGGCGCGATCCCACCGGAGCGTGGCCGGCTGGAGACGGCCGCGCATGGCGTCGAGCTGCGCCAGCCACTCGTACGCGATCGCCTCCCAGAACACCGTGCCTTTTTGTTCCTCCATCAGCTGCGTGCCCAGGGTCTCGGCAGCAGCGTAGTTCTTCTGATAGGCGGCGTCGATGATGCGCGCGATCTTGACCTCGGGGTTGCCGGGAAACCGGCGCGCGAACCCCTCGATCACCATCGCCGCGGAATCGTACTTGCGCTGCAGCCCCAGCGAGCTGGCGAGGTTGGAGTAGTACAACCGCATGGTCGAGTCCGTGGCCAGCCCGCGCGCGAAGTACTCCGCGGCGCGCCGGTCGTCGCGCAGCTCCGAGTAGATGACCCCCAGGTTGTTCAGCGCATACGTATCGTCCGGGTACTTGTCGAGCACCGAGCGGTAGGCGCTGATGACCTGGTCGCGGTTCCCGGTAACGACCGCATTGTAGGCGGCCGTGACGAGATACTTTTCGCGCTCCGTCAGGTGATCCCGATACGCGTACGCCTTGCGCGCCGCCTCCACCGCGCGGGCCCGGCGCTCGTCGTTGTTGCTGAGCACCACGGCCAGCTTGCGGTACGCCATGCCAAACGTGGTGTCGAGCGCAATGGCCGCCTCGAGCAGCTGCATGCTGCGTGCGACGTCGCCTTGATTCCACGCCTGCAGGCCCTGGGAGAAGGTCCGCAGCGCCTCATGGGACGAGGTCGTCACCTCCTCCAGGGGCTTGGAGCGGGCGATCGTGCGGAGGCTCTCGCCGAATCGCTCCCGCAGCTCGCGCGACAGCTGGTCCACGGCGGCCACCAAATCGTCGTCGCTGGCCGCCGAGGCCTGCTGCGCCGTGAGCACGTCGCCATTCACCGCCACCAGGCGCGCCGTCAGGGAGTAGCCGCTCCCCACCGACGCGATCTCCCCGGTCACCACCGCCTTGATCCCTTCGCGCTCCGCCGCCTGGAGGGCGACGGTGTCGTTCACCCCGCGCGTCGGGTCGCGGGCCATCAACTGGAGGATCCGCGAAACCTGAAGCGGATCCAGCACCGACACCGCCTCGGAGCGCGAGAGGCCGATCCGCATCAGCTCGGTCACCGTGGCGCCGTGCGTGGTGTCGGACGTGCGGTTTTGGAAATCGGCCAGGATGATGCGCTCCCCCTCGCCGATGGCCCCTGAGGAGCGCAGCGTGGCCGCCGGGCCGATACCGAGGACACGGGATGCCAGATAGCCCACCACCACGAGCGTCAGCGCGCCGAACGCGAGCCCCCCACCCAGCGCGGTCTTCCGCCAGGTGAACAGCCGTCGGACGCCACCGACGGTGTCGCCCGCGCCCGCGCGGCCCCGCTCGAGAAAGCTCGTCGCGACGACGATGGGGAGCCCGATGACGAGCAATGCGATCGACGCGCCGAGCACCCACTCGGGGAGTCCGACCTCGCGCACCAGCAGGTAGGCGATCGCGAGCACGGCCACCGCCGCCATGCCAAACACGCCGGCCGCGCGCAGGGGATCGGGCCGGACCGCGGGCGCCGGCGTCGCGACCATCCCCGCGAGCGGTGACGCCGCCCCCGGCCGCAGCGCGTCCGCGAACTGCGCGGCGGGGCTGAACCGATCGGCGGGCGTCTTGGCGAGGACGCGCGTCAGGGCGGCGGCCACCGCCGGCGGCACGGCGGGCCGCAACGTCGTGATGGAGGGCGGATCCACCGTCAAGTGCTGATGGACCATGCTCTCGATGGGACCCGTGAACGGCGCGTGCCCCGCCAGCATCTCGTACAGGACGCAGCCGAGGCTATAGAGGTCGCTCCGACCGTCCAGGTCGTGACTGCCCGCCGCCTGCTCGGGACTCATGTACGTCGGCGTGCCGATAGCGAGCCCCGTCCCCGTGAGCCGCTCGCCGCCCGCCTCCGTGATGGCGCGGGCGATGCCGAAGTCGGCGACCCGCGCGTGCCCGCCGGCCAACAGGATGTTCTCGGGCTTGATGTCGCGATGGACCACGTCACGGCTGTGCGCGTACGACAACGCGTCCGCCACCTCACGCGCGATCTGGATGGCCTCTTCGGTGGGGAGCTGCTTCTCGCGG
>CAYWNR010000141.1:0-8013 GCA_964459705.1 uncultured Gemmatimonadaceae bacterium
ACAGCATCTTCTTCGTCATGCTCTTCTTCGCGGCGCTCACCTCGGCCATCTCCCTGCTCGAGGTCGTGGTGGCGGCGCTCGTCGACGGGTTCCAATGGACGAGGAAAAGGGCGGCGTGGACGGCGGGAGCCGCGATCGCAGCCCTCGGCATCCCGGCGGCCTTCAATACCACCTTCCTGGGGAACATGGACCTGTTCGTCGGCAACTTCCTGCTGATCGTGGGCGGGTTCTTCACGGCCCTGTTCGTGGGCTACAAGATGCTGCCACAAGCGAAGGCGGAGCTGGCGCAGGGCATGGAGAGCATCTTCACGCGAAATACATGGGCCTCGCTCGTACGTTACGTCGCGCCGGTCGTGCTGCTCGTCGTGATCGTGTTCCTTGCGAAGCAGTCTTGGGATGCGTTCGTTGGGCTTGTTACCTTCGCCAGGTAGTGGGTGGAAGGTGTTGGGGAGTAGGTGAAGGGATAGACGGCAAGACGGCTAGACGCCCAGCGGTTCGCAGATGCCGAGGATGAAGGTGGCCTCGGTGCTTGGGAGATGACTCCGCGCGGAGGCCACCTGGGTTCTAGGCGCTAGAAACCGCTGTCCGTCTTGCCGTCTTGCCGTCTACCCTATCACCTATCGCCCAGGCCCTTTCACCCAGCACCTAGTCGTTCCGAGCGACGCGGAAAATCCGACCGCCGAAGTCGTCGGAGATGAGCAAGTTGCCGTCGGGGGCCACGAGGACGTCCACCGGCCGCCCCCACCAGCTCCGCCCAATTTGCCAACCCGTAACGAAGTCCTCCGGTTCCCCAACCGGGCGCGTGCCGTCCATGCGGATCCGCACCACCTTGTAGCCCGTCGGGAAGGAGCGATCCCAGGAACCGTGGAATGCCACGAAGAGGTTGCCCCGGTACTCCTCGGGGAACGCCGAACCGCTGTAGAACGCGAGTCCGAGCGGCGCGCTGTGCGCCGGGAAGCGGATGACCGGCCCAATGGCCTGGTCGCACCGGGTCGTGCGATGCTCGTATTCGGGGTTGGGTGTTCCGGGCAGATAGCACTCGGGCCACCCGTACCAGCCGCCATCCCGGATGAGGTTCACGCGATCCGGCGGACGGTCGTCCCCCAGCCGATCGCGGTCGTTGTTGGTGGCGAACAGGGCGCCGGTGCCCGGCTGGAGCGCGAGGCCCACGCTGTTGCGCAATCCGGTGGCGAAGGGCCGCGCTCCCGTCCCGTCGAGCGCGTAGCGCATGATCGCGGCCCGGCGCTCATCCCGCTCGTCACACAGGTTGCAGCTCGAGCCGATCGACACGAGCAAATCGTCGTTTCGGAACAGGATCGTTCGGGTACTGTGCCCGCCACCCGAAGGGAGATCGGGCACGATCACCTCGACCCGACCATCCGGTGGAAGGAGTCGGATCACGCGGCTCTCCTCCGCCACGTACAGCGTGTCGCCGCGAAACGCGAGCCCGTGCGGGCCGTCGAGGCCGGCAATCACCGTACGCACCGTGTCCGCGCGTCCATCCCCATTCGCATCGGGCAGCGCGACGACGCGCCCGCGCCCGGTGATGGAGGCGTAGATCTGACCGTCGGGCCCGACCGCCATGAACCGAACGCCGTCCAGATTCTCCGCGAACACCCCGACGCGGAACCCACGCCGCACCACCAGGGCGTTGCCGCCGAGGCGTTGCATGACATACGAGGAGTCCGGCAGGTTGCTCCCGCTCTCGGCATGATTCCCGACGCCGGGCTGACAGCCGACGGTGAGGAAGGCTGAGAACAAGGCGAGAGCAGCGGGGCAGCGGGGCAGAGAGAAGGCAGGGAGGGTACCTGCCCGTCTGGGCGTCTCTCCGTCTGCGCGTCTAGTGTTCATACACGCCATCCACCGCGCTCTCCGGCCGTGGTATCCGCTCTTTGTGCCCCTGCAGCGCCTCCTCCGCGGCCTGATCGACTTCCGCGCTCACGCGCGTTTCCACTTCGTCGAGCGTTTCGTGGGCAATTCCATGCTCCACCATCCACGCTTCGTACAAGCCGATGGGATCGCGCGCACCCCAGTACGCGAACCGCTCCGCGGGCAACACCTGCCGTGCTTCGTGCTCGTCGTGCGTCGCGTGGCCACCCATGCGAAACGTCTCCGCGGAGAGGATGACGGGACCTTCCCCGCGGCGACACCGATCCGCGGCGATGACGGTGGCCGCGAACGTGTCGAGCACGTTGTTGCCGTCCATCGAGGCGCCCGCACAGCCATATCCCCGGTGGAGGTCACGAAAGTCCTCCGCAAGGCGGTGGGCCGACACCGTCGTGCCAAGCGCGACCTGGTTGTTCTGAATCACGAAGATGACCGGCAGCCGCTTGACCGCGGCGAAGTTCAGCGACTCGTGAACGGGGCCGGCGTTCACGGAGCCATCACCGATCCAGGTCAGCACGACGCGCCGCTCGCCGCGCACCTGGGCCGCCAGGGCGATGCCGGCCGCCACGGGAGGCATGTTGCCGATGTTCGAGATCGGTTGCAACACGCGGTGGGCAAAATCCCCCACATGCCCGTCACGGCCGCCGGACGGCGAATCCGCCGTGCCGAGGTAGCCGCGCAGCATGTCCGCGACGGACATCCCCATCTCGCAACACGCCCCGGCGTTGCGGATCATCGGCACCACCACGTCGCGCGCGCGGTCGAGCGCGTGGACGGGGCCGATGGTCGTGGCTTCCTCTCCGGTCGCCAGCCACGCCTTCGAGATGACCCCTTGCCGCACCCACCGCTTGAGCATCACGTCGTGCAGCCGCGCGCGGAGCAGCCCCGCGTAGAGATCCACCAGGCGTTCGAGCGGCAGCCCTTCGACGATGGGTGCGCGCGCGCCATCCTGCCGCCACGTTTCATCGAACGCGCGGACCAGGGCCTCGTCCGCGCGCCAGTGGACGTACTCGGGAGGATCGTATGCGGGAAACCGTCGCATGCGTGGTATCATGGCCTTGCCAGGGGATGCGGAATATTCCCGATCCCTGGGTGCGGAGCAAGAGAACGCACCGCCGGCTTTTCAATCGCGCGCTTTGCCCGACGCCGGCCGCGCAGTATCGTACACGCGCATGACCGACACGGGCCGAGAGACCGTCACGGTGGTTCCGGCCATCGTCTTCCTGACCGGACGACGTCGGGGTACCACGGCGTGGCCGGACGGCGACTACCTGCGCATTGGCACGCTCCCCGACGCCGAAATCGGGCTGGCCCGCATGGCCGGTGAAGTTCCGGCGGAGGAGTACGGCATCCTTCGGCGGGTCGGCGAGTCCTACGAGCTCGATGTCGCCACCGGGAAGGAGATCCGCGTCAACGGCGATCCGGTGGATCGGCGGGTCCTTTCCCCCGGGGACGTGCTCGAGGTCGGACCGGGTGGGCCGCAGCTGCGGTTCCGGTTGTACCCCGCCGGAGCGACCGGCAAGCCGCTGCGCGACGCGGTGCGCGACGTGCTCGATGCCGCGCGGATCTCCGCCCGGAGCCGCTGGGGACGGTGGGCGAGCGTGGCGCGGGGGCTCCCCGGACAGCTGCTCACCCAGACGGCGCGCCCGATGCGGGTGCTGCTGCTCGGTGGCGCGCTGCTCGTGATCGCGGCGCTCGGATGGGTCGGCTACCGCGGCGTCGTGTTGGAGCGAGAGCTGGCGCAGGAGCGCGGTCGCGTGTCGGGACTTGCCGAGCTGCTGCAGCGCCAGGCCGACAACCCCACCACGGAGCAGCAGCTGGCGCAGGTCGTCGGCGAGCTCCAATCCACCCTGTCGGAAACCGCGCGCCGAGTGCGCGCGCTCGAAGGTCAGACGGCGGCCACGCGCCTCGTCATCGCGGCCGCGACGCGCTCGACGGTCTTCGTCCAGGGAGCGTGGGGCTTCGTGGATCCGCGCACCGGCGACCCGCTGCGGGTCCTGCTCGGCGCCGACGGCAACCCCGTCTTCGGCCCCGGCGGCGAGCCGCTCGTGACGACGGACTCGCAGGCACCGGTGCTGGAGGCGTTGTTCACCGGGACGGGCATCATCGTCAGTGGGGACGGGCTGCTGCTGACCAACCGGCACATCGCGCGCCCCTGGGAAATCGATGACGCCGCGCGGCGCGTCGCCGCCGCGGGCTGGGTGCCCGTGATGCGGCGGCTGATCGCGTACGTGCCGGGACTCGCCGATTCCCTGCCGCTCCGGCTCGCCGCGGTCAGCGACAGCGCGGACCTTGCGGTGTTCCGGTGCCTCGCTCCCACGCAGCGGCTCACCCCGCTGGCGCTGGCCGACGGGAGCCCGCAGCCCGGTGAGGAAGTCATCGTGCTTGGCTACCCGCTCGGGATGCGCGCGCTGATGGCGCGGACGGACGCGCGGTTTTTGAATGAGCTGCGCGCGGCGGGCAACGTGGATTTCTGGTCACTCGGCGCACGGCTCGCCCGGACGGGCCAGATCAGTCCGTTGGCCAGCCGTGGCATCGTGAGTCAGGTCAGTCGGGAGGCCCTGGTCTACGACGCCGAAACCACGTCGGGCGGGAGCGGCGGCCCCGTGCTGTCCCTGCGGGGCGAGGTCTGGGGCGTGACCTCCGCCATCCTGCCCGAGTTCGGAGGGTCGAACTTGGGCGTGCCCGCGAGCCGGGCGCGCGATCTGCTCGCGAGGGTGATGGCAGCGGGGCAGTGAGGGCAGCGTGATGCCCTCGCCTGCCCTCGCTGCCCCGCTGCACGCTGCCCGCTGCTCTACTCCCCGTTCACCACCACTCCTCCCTTCATCACGAACGCGACGTGCTCCAGCGTCGTGATGTCGGTGAGCGGATCCCCGGTCACTCCCACCAGGTCGGCGAATCGGCCGGGGGCCACGGAGCCGACGTGCGCGCTCCACCCGAGAAGATCCGCCCCGGCGCTGGTGCCGGCGACGATCGCCTGCATGGAGGTCATCCCGCCCCATTGCACCATGAGCGTGAACTCGTGGCCGTTCCGCCCATGCGGTATCACCCCCGCGTCCGTTCCGAGAGCGATCTTCACACCCGCCGCCACGGCCTTGCGGATCGACTGGCGCATGAGCGGCGCCACCGCGAGCGCCTTCTCGGCCCGCTGTCCCCTGAGTGCCCCACTCTTCGCCATCTGCTCGACCGCTTCGCCGGCGAGCAGGGTCGGGACGAGATAGGTCCCCTGCTCCTTCATGAGCGCGACCGCTTCGTCGTCGAGAATGGAGCCGTGCTCGATGGACGTGACCCCGGCGCGCACGGCCGCCTTGATCCCCGCGGTCCCGTGCGCATGGGCAGCCACTCGCCGCTCGAGCATCCGCGCGGCCGCGATCGCGGCTTCCAGCTCATCGGTCATCATCTGCTGCACGCCCACCGAGTCGCCTTCGGAGAGCACCCCACCCGTCGCGCAGATCTTGATCACGTCCGCGCCGTGCTTGACCTGATCGCGAATGGCGGCGCGGATCGCGTCCGGGCCGTCCACGCCACCGAAGTCCGACCCCGGCTCGTCACCGAACACGCCCGGAACGAGCCCATCCGTCCCGTCGCAGTGGCCACCGCTGATTCCCAACGCGTGACCCGCCACCAGCATCCGGGGCCCCGGCACGTCCCCGCGATTGATGGCATCCCGCAACGCCACGTCGGAGAACCACGACGCCCCGACGTTGCGCACGGTCGTGAACCCCGCTTCGAGCGTCTGACGCGCGTGGAGCGCGCCGTGCAACGCCATGTCGGCTCCGGTCTCCCGGACGATTTCGTTGTCCCAACCAGGCTCCCCCAGCACGTGGCCGGTCATATGCACGTGCGCGTCGATGAACCCGGGCAGCACCGTCATCGCCGAGAGATCCACGACCCTCGCGCCTGCGGGGATGCGGAGGTTCGGGCCCACGGCGGTAATGTGGTCACCATCGATCAAGATGACGACGTTCCGCTGCGGAGTGGCGCCGGTACCGTCAATCAACCGTCCGGCGCGAACGGCCAGGGTCTGGGCGGAGACGGGGAGCGCGAAAAGTGACGAGAACGCAACGAGAAAGAGCGATCGGCGCACGGCAAAGACCTCGGGCTAGGGAAAGATCTGTGAGGAGAGTCCACTGAGACGCCTAGACGCTCAGACGCCTAGGCGGTTGGAGGCCCTAGGCGTCTGTGCGTCTTGCCCGCTGTTATTTCAGCAAACCGGCGAGTCGCTGGGTGACGTCGGGGACGTTGGCCGCCTTTACGAGGGCCTGGCCGAACTCGAGCGCCGTCTTGAAGCGTTGCTCCGGCTCGGTGGCCATCGCCTGCATCAACACCCCTTCGAGCGGGGCTGGGAAGTCCGGAACGAATTGGCGCACCGTGAGCGGCTTGCCACGCAGCCGAGCGATCATCATCTCCTGCGCGCTCCGGCCCTGGAACGGGAGCTTGCCCGTGAACATCTCATAGGCGACGACCGCGAGCGCGTAAATGTCGCTGCGCGCGTCGAGCGGCCGCCCGCGAATCTGCTCGGGGCTCATGAACTCGGGGGTGCCCAGGATGATGCCGGTGGCCGTGAGCTTCGCCATCGAGGGGTCCGCCCGGTTCTCCTTGGCAAGCCCAAAATCCATGACGACGGCTTTGTCACGCTGGTCGTCGCTCGGCACCAGCATGACGTTCTCCGGCTTGAGATCCCGGTGGATGATGTGCAGGCTGTGCGCGTGGTGCAGCCCGGAGCACATCTGGCCGAGCCACTCGACCCCCTGATCGATGGGGAGCGGTCCGACCTTGCCTTCCCGGTCCGAGAGCAACTCGCCGCGGAGGTACGGCATGACGAGGTAGATCAGCCCGTCTTCGGTTTCCCCGAGGCGCATGATCTTGCAGACATGCGGGTGCTCGAGGCGCATGGCCAGCCCCGCCTCCCGCCGGAGGCGCTGCACCGAGCTGGTGTCGGCCGACAGCTTCGGCGACAGAATCTTGATGGCGACCGACTCGCCCCGCGTGAGGTCGCGCGCTTCGTAGACATAGGACATGCCGCCTTCGCCCAGGCGCTTCAGGACCTCGTAACGGTTGTCGATCCGCTGGCTCGTGAGCGTGAACCGCTCGGGCGCCGCGGGCTTGTAGGCCTTCCGGATGGTGGTGCCCGACTTGCCCGCGACCGCGACGTCCACCAACGGGCTCCCATCCTTGGCGCAGAAACGAGCGTCGCCGCTGTACACGGTCCCACATTTCGGGCAGCGTCGCTCGCTCATGCACCCACCTTGTTCCGGCCCTCGCCCTTGGCCGAGTACATGGACGCGTCGGCCCGGGCGATCAGAGAATCCGCAGATTCGATGTCGGCGTCGGGCAGCGCCGCGACCCCGATCGAAGCCGTAACGTACAACGCTTCTCCCACTTCCGCGAAATCGTTCCCCGCGATGCGCCGTCGGAGCCGCTCGGCGAACGTCACCGCACCTTCCCGCGTGGTTTCGGGCAGCACGATGATGAACTCGTCGCCGCCGTAGCGCGCCACCAGATCCACCGCGCGCACTTCGCGCTGGAGCAACTGGCCAACCTGCCGGAGCACCGCGTCGCCGGCCAGGTGCCCGTGCCGGTCGTTCACGTCCTTGAAGTTGTCGAGATCCAGCAGGAGCAGCGCCAGCGTCTGGTCGTACCGCTTGACCCGTTCGACCTCCCCCTGGAGACGCTCGGCAAACCCGCGGCGGTTGAGGCACCCCGTCAGCGCGTCGGTGTGCGCGAGTTCCAGGAGTCGTTCCCGATCCGTGATCGCGGACTCGAGGTCGTGCGCCCGGTCGATGGCGCTGACCGCGGCGGCAATGACGGTCCCGGCGAACGAGACGTCCTCTTCCTCGAGCGGCGGATCGGCGGCCGTCGTTCGCAGGAAGAACACGCCTCGCTGGGCTTTACGCAAACTGAATGGAATGGCGATGGCCGAGCGAGTGGTGACGTCGATGTTGGCGTCGCTCCACATCCGGCGCACGTCATCGTAGAGGGGATCGGTGCGCACGTCCCGCACCAACACGGGCCGGGCCGTGTCGAGCGCCTGCCGAATCTCGGGATATTTGCTGAGCTCGATCTCGAGATTCCGCACCATCGGGTTGTCGTGGGACGCGACGACGAGCCCGCGCGCGCTGCCCG
>CAYWNR010000142.1:0-7979 GCA_964459705.1 uncultured Gemmatimonadaceae bacterium
CGACGCCATCGGGCGACGACATCGCCGACCTGTTCCCAGCGTTGGCTCTCCAGCTCGAGCTGGTCCTCGAGCGCGAGCCATGCCGCCTCGAGCCGGCGGGCAGCAGCGAGCACGCTCTGCTGCCATTGCTCGAGCGCATCCCGCTCGGTCACCGGCGCGGCGAGGAGTCGCTCTCCCTGCCGGCTCAACACGTCCAACACCGCTACCAGGCCCGCCCCGGACGCACCGAGCCGGCCGCGCAGTCCGCGCTCCTCAGCGGTATCGAGCAACACTTTCCGGCGGAGCCGCCGGGGCATGTGCACGGCGCGCGCCTTCGCATCGAGCCTCGCGTTGACGCGATCCACGAGGGCACGCGCGATGCCCCCCACGGCCCGCTCCCATGCATCGAGCCACACCTCGAGCCCGAGCGCGGCAACCGCCCCCGTGCGCGCACCGTCGGTCGCGAGACGGCGGGCCTCACCGGAGGCTTCCAGCAGGCGACCCACCAGCGCGACGCGGTGCCGCTCCACCGCGGGATCGACGTTCACCCGATGCGTGCCGCCAAGAACCTTCCCGAGAGAAGGGCCGAGCTCGGGAATGCGGATGGGGATGAGCAGCTTGGGACTGGTCATGCAAAGATGGCATCGACGACCGACTCGGGAACCGAGAGGTCATCGAATACCGCGTACGCTCCGGCTGCTTTGAGTTCGGCGACCACGTACGACCCCGTCGCGACGCCAATGGCCCGCGCGCCCACGCCACGGCCGCACGTCACGTCGGCGGGCGTATCGCCGATGATGACGATGTCGGCGCCGTTCGGCACCCGCCCCATCACGGTCGCCGCCCGCGACGCCGCGATCGCGGGAAGGGCGGCCCGGTCAGCGTGATCGGAGCCAAACGCTCCCACACGGAATCGGTCAGGCGCGATCCCCGCGGCACCGAGCTTGAGGCGAGCACCTTCCGCGACGTTGCCGGTCAACAACCCGAGGATGACGTCTCCCCGCTGCTCGAGGGCGTCCAGCAACGCGACGACGCCGGGGTAGACAGTCATGACCAGTTCACCACTCCCGAGCTCGCCCGCGAGGCATTCGACGTAGCGCTGGCAGATCGCGGCAATCCGCGCTTGGTCGAGCGGGTTCTCCTGTGCGGCGATCTCCATCATCTCCCGCACGATTTGGGGATCGGTCTTGCCGTCGAACCGCACGCGTCCCTCGGGTACCCGCGCACCGACTTCGTGCAGCACCGCGGCGTGGATGGCGCGGCGCCCCGCCCCATGGGTGTGAAGGAGGGTGCCGTCGATATCGAAGAGCACGAGCTTGCGATACACCGCCGGAAGATAGGCGGGGCCCCCCGCCCCAGAAAGCGAAACCGGGGTCCGGCTCGACCCCCGGGGCGGTTGATGGGACGATCCGCCATGCGCCGTGGTCGGCCTCGGCGCGCGGGTCCGTCCCCGTTAGCGTGCGTCGCCGAGCCCAGGCACTCCTTCCACGCCGCGCGCGGTGACCACCGCGCGCTCGACCGCCATGGCCAGGGCATCCTGTGCCATCAACTCGATCTGGAGCGGATCGCGCAACGCGGCTCCACCTGGTGAGACCGCGAAGACGATGTCCCCGTCGACCGCGGTGCCGACGGGCCGAATGCGCCACGCCAAAGCGTCGGCCGCCGCCCGCGCGACGTCGCCAAGCTCGTGCCGATCCAGTTCGACGTTCGTGCCGACCACTACGAGCGTGGTGTTCCCGAATCGGCTGTGCGCTCCGGCGCCCTCACGCAGGCGGGCCCGAGCATCCGCGAACCCGTCGTCACCTCGGGCTCCTGCCAGCACCCGCCCCTGTCCGTCGAGGACATCGCCGAACGCGTTCACGACCGCCAGCGCACCGACCACCACGTCACCGGCCCGGACGGACCACGTTCCGACGCCGCCTTTCATGGCGCGCTCGATGCCGAGCGCCTTCCCCACCGTGGCTCCGGTTCCCGCCCCTACCGACCCTTCCTCGACCGTGTCGCCCGCGGCCTCGCAGGCCGCAGAGCCGTCCGCGGGCCCCGGCCAGCGATCGCTGCGACCAATGGGACCAAGGTCAAACACAACGGCCGCCGGAACGATGGGAACCACGCCGACGCCGACCGCGAACCCGCGACCCCGCTCGCGCAGCCACCCCATCACGCCATCCGCGGCACCCAGCCCGTACGCCGACCCTCCCGTCAGGAGCAGGGCGTGGATGGCCGGCACCAGGTGGCGCGGTGCAAACACGTCGAATTCCCGCGTTCCCGTCGCGCGCCCGCGGATGTAGGCCGCCGCGCGCATCGCCGACGGCGGCGCGAGCACGACCGTACACCCGGTCCCCGCCTCGCGGTCGGTCCAATGGCCGACCGTGAGACCGGTGACGTCCGTCAGGGATGGTTGCGTGCTCAGGTGATCAGGACTGCGGTGGAGAGGAGCTATTCTGCTTCTGAGCGCACGCCTTGCACCGCGTGACGCCGCGCATCGAGCAGATGATGCAGATGAACGTCCCGCAGTCGACGCATGGGTACCCCTCGGAAGCGCGCTCCTCGTTCCCGCAGGCACGGCAGATCATCGCGTCACGTTCGGGAGACACTCGTCCTCCAGTCGCACGTGGACCGTTGCGCGCTCAGCATGAGCGCATCATAGCGCCGGAATCCCGGCAACAGAAGCGCCCGCCAGCGGTGACGCCAGCCTCAGCGATTCGCGAGCACCCTGAGCCCGCCGGGGATCACCTCCGCGGTGAACGGAGTGACTCCGCCCGCTTCCCCGTCGAACTGTACCGGCTGGAACGGCTCCATCGCCACCGTCACACGGCGGCCGCGCGCGTGTTGAATGCGGGAGCTGGTCATGCCGGTGACCCACTCAAGCACCACCCCCAGGCTTCCGAAGAAGCCGTGAGCATCCAGCATCACTACGTCCAGCAACCCGTCGTCGATGGCGACGCCGCGCCGGAACTTCACGAACGGCGGGATGAACTCGGCGCAATTGGCCACCAGTACCGAAGCGGCCTCAACCTCGAGTACGCGATCGTCCACGGTGATACGACACGGCACGCTCCGCACCCGGCTCATCGTCACCCAGGCGCGGGCAACGTAGGCGGCCATCTTCCACCGCCGTTTCGCCGCCGTGGTGGTGGTCGCCATCAGCTCGGCATCGAAGCCGGATCCGCATGCCACGGCGAAGTAGTGGACGCCGTCCTGCCGCTCGATACGGCCGAGGTCGATCGTCCGGGGACGCCCGCGCGCGATCATCAAGGCGGCCCGCTTCGGGTCTCGCGGGAGGCGCAGGTTGCCTGCCAGGAGGTTCCCCGTGCCGCCCGGAATCAAGCCCAGCGGCACGTCCGTGCCCCGCATCCCTTTGACCGCCTGCATGGTGGTGCCGTCGCCGCCGTAGACCGCGATGACGTCCGCGCCGTCGCGCGCGCCGGCGGCCGCGAGCTCCGCCGCGTGGCCGGGTCGGGTGATCCCGACGACATCCACGTGCCAGCCCTCACGCCCCAGCACCGCCTCGACGGTCCGGACAACCTCCGGTTCCGTCCGCGCCGCCAGCGGATTCGTGATGAGAAGCACCCGCGCCATGGTTAGAAGCGCCACTCCCACTGCATGTCGAGACCTAGCTGGAGGCGTGCGGTCCCGAGCGCCGAGACCCGGCAGATATCGACGGGATCCGCGCTGAAAAGGACGCCCCACGCGTGTGAGATCCGAAACTCGAGGGAGGCACCGACATTCTGGAACAGACTGAAATCTCGGCAGAAGCGAGGGCTCGCCGACACGAACCACCGGTCGCTGATCTGCACGCCGACAGCGACCTCCGTGGCCTCCATGCCCCGTACACCGAACTGCGGACGGATCTCGAGGTAGTCGAGCGGCAGTCCCAGATCGGCCATGACACGCGACGAGATCTGGCCACTGATCTGGGCGGCAAGATTCGAGAAACTCTCCTGAATCCCATAACCAACGACGCCCCGGCCGGCCTGGACGTTGGGCGCACCGATTACGAGGTACGAGATGATCTCCTCGTCGGTGAGTACGGGGCGGACGTCGCTGGTCAGCGTCAGTTCCGGTTCCAGCATCGTTCCGCCCAGATGGGCGTACACGGTCACGTTTTCACCCCGTTGCCCGCGGAGTTGGTGCCGAGCGTCGATGTCGAGCGCGGCATTCAGGTCCGGCGTCCCAAAATAGCGAACCTCACCGCGCGTCACCGTAAACTGCTTCCGAATCGTCGGGCCCACGAAGAGCTGGTACGTGCCCCGGGGCGTCGACAGCGTCCCATCGAGCCGGTACTCCTTCCCCCGCTTCTGCACCAGAACCTGGCCAGTCAGAAAGACGTCTGCTTCCGAGGATCGGAGATGGACGTCGTTTCCCATGGTGAGCGCCAGATCCTGGATGCGCACGCTGTCCAGGAACATGCTCTGGAAGTCGGGTCCCAAGTGCCCCGCACGTAGCGCGGCGGCGGCCGACGAGTCCATGGCGAGCAGCGTGTCACTCAGGTCCACGATGTTCTTGCCGATGATGTCGGCAAAGTACACGACGCCGCGAGGAATGGTGCCCTCGCCGGTGAGTACGGCGCCGAAGACCGGCCCGCGTAACTGCACGTTGCCGGACGTGACCAGCGTGAGGAAATCGGGCACATCGAGCGCGCGGAAGTCCTGTGCGCGAATCTGCAGATCCAGCACCGGCTGCGTCAGCTCTTGAAGGCGGACCCGGCCGCGCACGCTGGCAAAGCCGGCACCGCTCTGCGCACTCAGCGTGTCGACGATGATCGTGTCTCCTCGCAGCGACAACCGGCCCTGGAGCTCACGCTGCCGCACTCCGAGGCTGGGGAAGGTGACCGCGCCGTCTTGGATGACGAGAAACCCCTCGAGCCGCGGACTCGACCATGTGCCTTCGATCCCGATGTTGAGGGACAGGCGCCCCTCGGTCTGACGGATCTGCGGGGAAACCGCCGACAGCAGCGCGAGGTCGACGCTATCGGCCCGAGCGCGGACCGACAGGGCCCCCGGAAGCCGGCGGCGCTCGACCGACCCGAACCGGAGGTCCATCGGGAGGTCGATGCCCACGGTCACGATCTTCGTCCCCGCGCGCCACGCGTTCACCTCGCCGGTCAGGCGGCGATCCGCGTAGTGGACGGTCCCGTCCGAGAGGGGTGTCCGGTACTCGTTGAACACGGCATTGCGCAGGGAAAACGCCACGTCGATGGACGGATCCGCCGCCACGCCTGCCACACGGAACGACCCGGCCAATTCCCCGGACGCCGAAGCGGGATCGTACTGCAGGAGGGCCCAGAGGTCGGCAATGGGGATCCCCTCGGCGCGTCCTATCAGCGAGTCGACGGCCACGCCCGGGAGCCCGCCTTCCACCGCCAGCACCCCCCGGCCGTCCGCGGTCGACAGCCGCATATCGACCAGGCGTACCGACGCCGGCGTCATCCGAATCTCCGCACCCGCCGGCACCCGCCATTCGTCGCTTCCGGTGCCGACGAAAAGCGAGTCGAACCGGACGACGAGCGTGTCTCCTTGTGAGAGGCCGCCGCCGGCCCGCAACGTCGCGTAGGGACCGAGACCTGCCGCAGCCACGAAGTCCATGGACTCGGGCGCCCCCGAGACCTCGGCGTGGAGACTATCGTAGGTGCGCGTGCCCGCGGTCAGCCGCGTGACACCCACGCCGGCCCTGACCGTGGCCGGATGCGCCCACCGGAGTGACCCGTCGCTGGTCACCTCGTGGAAGTAGAGGGAGTTCCAGCGCAGATCTGGGCTGGTGACCGACCAGCGGACGAGCGGCTCGGCAAGCGAGCCGGACACGCTCAGCGTGCCACCGACTTCACCGCCAATGGAGTCCCCTTCCAGGAGGCCGCCCGGGGCAAGGCGCGCGAGCAACGGTTGCAGGACGGCGACGGCCTCCGCGTCGAGCCGGAAGGTGAGCGAATCCTCGCTCGACCCGGCAAGCGGGAGATCGCCGCCACCTGACAACAGAGCGCCCAGCCACTGTGCCGACAGGGAATCCACGTGCAACACGCTATCCGCGATGGTGCCGCGGGCCGTCGCCGAGTCGAGTCGCGCCCCACCAAGCCGAGACGCGGCAAGGTCGACCTCCAACACCGCGAGCGGGGCACGGAGCGTGTCGGCATCGTAGGAACCTCGCAAGCGCCCGGTGAGCGAGGTCCCGGGCAGACCCTCCTCGATCGGCGTGACCACCAGCGTGTCGAACCGGAAGTCGAGGTCCCGGGCGGCGAGGTGCGGTGCGACGACCACGAAGGTCCCTTGCCCATCAAGCGCTCCCCAGGGGCCGGCGAGCGTCCCTCCGACCGAAAGCGAATCCAGCAAGCCGCCGAGGCGCAGGCGGCCCGCCATCCCCCCGCGAAACGGGACGGACGGGTAGTCGGGCCGCAACGCGTCCCACTGCAATGAGTCGAGCGTCAGCTCGCCCCACACCCCCACGGTGTCGCGCCGCAGGTCGAGCCGGACCCACCCGGACGCGCGCGTGCGCGGGAGCGTGTCGCGGTGATGGACCAGCGTCCCGGTAAACGTGAAGTTCCGCCACGGCCCTTCAAGGGAGCCCCGCCCTTCGAGATCCCCCTGAAGCGCGACCGCCGGGGAAATCGCGTGGACCGTCGCCAGCGCGATCCGCGCGGTATCGAGATGGAGGTCGTGGAACACGATGTCACCGGGGACGCCGAACGCCACGCTCCCAGCTCCTCGCACCATCGTTGCGGCGGAGTCGGCGCGGCGGTCGTGGAACAGCCAGTCGAGTTGGACCTCGAGCGCCTGGCGAGGTCCATCCGCGCGGGTGCGGCCGGTGAGGCGCCCCTCCATCGGGACCGTGTCGAGCATGCCGCGAAGGTAGGCCAGATCGAAGTCGTCGGTCCGAAGATCCACGCCGCGCGCTTCCCAGGCATCTGCTGGGCCCAGCACCAGTCCCAGATTCCCCCGCACGGTCCCACCGTTCGCCAGGGCCAGGTCGAGACCGCGAGCATCGATGATGAGCACGTCCGCCGAGCGGTGCCGGGCGGTCAGTCGCCCCGCGCCGGTGACGCCCAGCTGCAGCCAGGGGAACAGCGCGCGCACGTCGTCCGACGTGAAACGCTTCGCGTCCAAGGCAAGATCCACTTGCAGGGAAGCCTGCGGTGGCACAACGAACCGGCCGCGCATGGAGGTGGTGGTCCCCGCCAGGCGGATCGTCCCGAAGTCCACCGCGATCGTGTCGCCGACGACCTCGAGCGCGCCGCGTGCGTCGCGCACGGCAAGGGCCGGCTCAGACGACTCGCCCCGCAAGGCCGCGACCTCGATCCGGACGCCGCGACCCCCGGAAAACGGGGAGCTCAGGCGGACGTACGGCAGTACCGCGTCGACAACGCGGATGGTCCGCTCCTGGAGCGTGGTGTCCGTGGCGGACGCCGGCGTGCGCACCGCAACCAGCACGTCATGGAGACGCGCGTTTCGGAACGCGATCAGCGGGGCGAGCCCCCCCCCCGGTCCCTCCCCCAAGCGCAGCACCTGCTGGTAGTTGAAGCGCTCACCCGCTCGGCGCTCGAGGGTCACGCGCACACCGGTGAGCTCGACTTCCCCAAGGACGATGCGACGCGACAGGAAGTCCCTGAGCCGGTAGCGCACCGCGAGCTGATCGACGCTGGCGACGGGAGACCCGGCGAGATCACGCAGGACAACGGCATGGGCGACGAGGCCGTCGAGCAGCGATCCGTTCACCTCGCCCACCGTCACGGTGCCCCGCAGGTTCTGATTCGCGAACGCGAGTCCGGTGACCACGAGGACGTCGCGACCGGCCCGCGTGCCCAGGGCGGCCTGCGCCAGCCCGATCGCGAGTGCGGCGACGCTGAGCACGCTCACCGTGACCAGCCGGAGCGCGCTCAATCGCATCAGAACGCCTGACCCACGGAAAAATGGAAGCGCAGATGGTCGAGGAACGACCGGCCTTGGGGCTTCCAACGCGGCTGCACGAGCACCAACTCCGATCCTTCCTCACGGTACAGCGGTCCTTCCCGC
>CAYWNR010000143.1:0-7963 GCA_964459705.1 uncultured Gemmatimonadaceae bacterium
CGCGGATCCGCTCGTGGCACTGGAGACAAGTCTGCGGTCCCTCGTACGAGCGGATTCCAGCTTCGCGGAAGCGGCGGATGTGATCGAGGGTGCTGCGCCGCTCGGCGGCATCGAGCGCGACCGCGGCGAGCCGCGCGACGGCGGTTTCGTCGTAGCGCGCGAGGAGCGCACGCGCGGTGGCATCGAACGTGGAATCGTCCACGCGCTCGACCAGGTACGCGATGCGGGCCGGCCGGTACTCCTTCGGCAGCATGAGGTAGACGAGGTGCGGCCAGAAGAATGCCACCGCACCGCCAACGAGCAGGATCACGCCGATCGCGATCCCGAGAATCCGCACGCTGCGACGCATCGCTCTGAACATCGCTCCTCCCCTCCCCGCAGCCGGTCACACTACGCCGACTGCCGTCCCCCCCTGACGCCCGGCCTCCCGTCCTGGGCGTCAAATGAACATAGAAATATTGCGATTCCTATACGTTTACTGAGTTAATATATCCGTGCGTCTCCGGCATTGCGATCCCACGCGATCGGCGTGCGCGTGCCCTCTCGTCGTTCCTCGCTGGCGACGCTCGGGCTCGGTCATGGCGGCGGGAGCCAACGCAGGACATCTTACCTGCCCATGATCGACCTGCAGCAACGCCTCGCAAACGGCCTCGGCGGCCGCTATGCCATCGAGCGTGAGCTGGGTCAGGGAGGCATGGCGATCGTGTACTTGGCGCATGACGTGCGCCATGACCGCAAGGTCGCCCTGAAGGTGCTGCGGCCTGAGATCTCGGCCGAGATCGGCGCCGAACGGTTCCTCCGCGAGATCAAGATGGCCGCGGGTCTGACGCACCCGCATATCCTGCCCGTCTTCGACTCGGGCGAGGCCGATGGGCTGCTCTTCTACGTGATGCCCAACATGGCAGGGCGCTCGCTGCGGGAGCGGCTGGACCGGGAGCGCCAGCTCCCGTTGGACGAGGCCCTGCGGATCACGCGCGAGGTGGCCTCCGCGCTCGACTACGCCCATCGCCACCAGGTGGTGCATCGAGATATCAAGCCCGAGAACATCTTGCTCCACGAGGGAGCCGCGATGGTCGCGGACTTCGGGATCGGCAAGGCCTTGAGTGGCGGCAGCTCGGTCACCCAGACCGGCATGGCGCTGGGCACGCCCGCGTACATGAGCCCCGAGCAGGCCGGAGGGGAGAGCAACATCGACGGCCGCAGCGACCTGTACAGTCTTGGGTGCGTGCTCTACGAGATGCTGACCGGCGAACCGCCCTTCACCGGTCCCACGGCCCAATCCGTGATCGCCAAGCGGTTCGTCTCCCCCATCCCGAAGGTGCGGACGGTGCGTGACGTGCCCGAGATCATCGACGACGCGGTGACCCGCGCGCTCGCTCGCACGCCGGTAGACCGGCATCCCACGGCGGCCCAGTTCGCGGAAGCGCTCGGCCTTTCCCGGGACTCAGGCTCGCTGTCGTATCGCACGCCTCCGGACGCCCAGAAGCCCGCGCCGACGCACCAGGCGATCGCCGTGCTCCCGCTCGCCAACATGAGCGCGGATCCCGAAAACGAGTACTTCGCCGACGGCATGACGGAAGAGATCATCAACGCCCTCGCCAAGGTGCCCGGCCTGCAGGTCGCCTCGCGCAGCTCCTGTTTCTCCTTCAAAGGCAAGGAGGTCGACGTTCGCCAGGTGGGAGAGAAACTCGGGGTCGGCTCGATTCTCGAAGGCAGCGTGCGCAAGGTCGGGAACAAGATCCGCATCAACGCGCAGCTGGTGAACGTGGAGAACGGCTACCACCTGTGGTCGGAAACGTATGACCGCCAGCTCGAGGACGTATTCGCGATCCAGGAGGAAATCTCGCGCGCCATCGTGGATGCCCTGAAGCTGCGTTTGGGCAGCGACACGGAGAAGCTGGTGGTGCCCGCGAAGAACCTCGAGGCCTACAACCTCTACCTGAAGGCTCGCTTCTTCTACCATCGCTTCACCGAGGCAAGCCTTCAGAAGAGCCTCGATTTCTACCAACGCGTGCTGCTGCTGGAGCCCGGCTATGCGCGCGCGTACGCCGGCATGGCCGACTGCTGGTGTCGTTTGGCCGACGACTGGATGGCGCCGGACGACGCGTATCCGCGTGCAAAGACCGCAGCCACCAGGGCTCTGCAGCACGACGACAATCTGGCGGAGGCCCTTACCTCGCTCGGCAAAGTGCTCGGGTGGTACGAGTGGGATTTCAGCGGCGCGGAGCAGCAGCTGCGGCGCGCGGTCTCGCTCAACCCGAACGACGCCGAGGCGCACTGGGCATTCGGCAGCGTGCTGCCAGCCGTCGGGTTGCTGGGCGAGGCGATTGCCGAGATCCGAAAGGCACTCGCCCTGGATCCGCTGGACCCAGGTTACAGCCGCTGGCTGGCCCGATACCTGTTGTACGCCGGGGACTATTCGGCGGCGATCGCTCAGGGCGAGAAGATCATCGAGCTGGGGGAGGACTTCTTCCTGGCCTACCTGGACGTTGGGTCCGCGCACTTGGCTCAGGGAAACGCCGAAGAAGCCCTCAAGTGGTACCGCCGCGGACAGGCGCTGGAGAACAGCGTGCGCTCGTACGATGCGTTCATCGTGCGTGCGCTCGCGGTCTTGGACCGCCGCGACGAGGCCGAGGAGATTCTGGCGCGGCTCGAGGAGGAGTCCCGACAACACTACGTCCGCGCGGAGATCCTGGCCATGGGCTACGCCGCGCTCGGCGATCTGGATCACGCCTTTGACTGTTTGGAGCGGGCATATCAGACGCGCTCGGCCGGTCTCATCTACCTGCACCTCGACCCCGGCTACCTCGCGCTACGCGACGATCCTCGGTTCGCCGACTTGGTGAGTCGGATCGGTCTGCGGTAGGACGATCGCCCGCCCGACAATCGCTCATTCGCCGATTGGCCGCCCGGTCTGGGCCGCCCGGGCCCGCGCGCGACTCTCCGCGTCGCCGAAGATCTTCTCGCCGTCGAAGCGACCGTTCTCGATGAACACCTCCGAGGTGAACCGCCCCGCCGTGAGACTCCCCGCGATGTAGACGCCGGGGACGTTCGTCTCGAGCGTCTCCGGGTCGTGCGCCGGGCGCAACGTGTCCGGATCGAGCGTGACGCCGGTCGCGCGGAGTATCGCGAAATCGGGGCGAAAGCCGGTGAGCAGGAACACGCGGTCGGCCGGCAGCCGATCGACGCCCCTCACTCCGCGCACCACCACCTCGCCGGCGGTGATCTCCTCGACCGTCGTGTTCCAACGAACCGCGATCTCCCCCGCCTTCACCCGATTCTCGAAATCCGGGCGCAGCCAGTACTTCACGGTCGGCTTGAGCGCTCCGCCTCGATGGACGATAGTCACGCGCGCGCCCGTACGGAACGCGTTGAGCGCCAGCTCCACCGCGGAGTTCTTGGCACCCACGATCACCACGTCGAGCCGCGCGAGACGGTGCGCCTCCTCCGAGTAGTGGGACACGTGCGGGAGATTCTCTCCGGGCACGCCGAGCATATTAGGATGCTCGAAGTACCCGGTCGCCAGCACGAGCCGCTCACAGACAATGGTGTCCGCGCGGCGGCCGCCCAAGGTCCGCTCCAGCTGACAGCAAATCCCATCCGCTGTTCGCTCGACACCCACCAACCGCGTATACGGTTGCACCCGCAACCCCTCGGCGCGCGCGACGCCGCGGTAGTACATGAGCGCCTCTTCACGGGTGGCCTTCTGGCCGGCGCACACGAGCGGATGGCCGCCGATCTCGAGTCGATCGGGCGTCGTGAAGAAGAGCATGCCGACCGGATAGCGGACGATCGACTCGGCAATGGCCCCGGCGTCGATCACCAGGGGATCGATCCCGCGGCGGCGGGCGGCGATGGCGCACGCGAGACCGATGGGGCCGGCGCCGACGATCAGAACGGATTCGGATGATGGCATGGGGGGAAGCTAGCCCCGATGCGGAGCGGGGCGGCGCGGATGTGGTGTCGTCGGGTGCGGTGGTCTTGCGTCGCTGAAGCGACGGCTCGGCGGATGTCGCTGAAGCGACCACCTGCTGCCCACCGGACCGCCCTCACAATAGAAATCCGCTTCAGTCGCGCTCAGTCCGTCCCCGGTCTGAGGCGTTCCATGAACCCCGCATCCATCCAGTAGATCGCCGAGTTGCCGCTCCCGGGCCCGGCGCGGAAGCGCAGCAGGAAGTCGCGGCTCAGCGTGTCGGGGATGGCCGCGTCCGGAAGCGGACGGCTCGACATGAAGAAGAAGTACTTCCCATCCGGCGACACGTACGGCGAGTACTCGGCATCGGCCGGCGTGTTGACGGCGTCACCCAGGTTTACGGGCTCGCTCCACGTGTCGTCTGCGCTCCGGAACGCCACGTAGTAGTCGGTTCTCCCCCGGCTGTCGTCCCGGCCTCCGGTGCACAGGATCAGGTAGCTCTCGTCGGGGGCGATGAAGGCGTTGAACTGCGACGACGTGGAGTTCACTTTGGGACCCAACTTCTCGGGTTCTTGGTACCGACCGTCCACTAGCTGGGAACGATAGAGGTAACTCTCCCGTGTCGCCTCGACATCACGCGTGAAGTAGAGGGTCCCGTCCCGTGTGACGGAAGGGAAGAACTCGGGTCCCTCCGTGTTGACCGGCGGACCGAGGTTGTATGGCTCACCCCAGTGGTCACCCACGCGATCCATGACCCAGATGTCCTGGTTGGTCCAGGCGCGGATCTCTTGGGGCGTCGGCGCTCGGCCGCCCGGCACGCGGGTGGAGGTGAAGAAGAACTTCTGCCCGTCCGGCGAGATGGCCGGTTCGAGGTTGAAGAAACGCGCGTCACGCGCGAAGGGCGCCACCTCGGGCTTGGTCCAGCGCTCGTTGACGCGGTGTGTTTCCAGAATCGTATTGAACCGGCCAAGCTGCACGCCAAAGTAGATCTCGGAGCCGTCCGGCGTGATGGCGATGTCGCGCGTGAACATGCCGGTGGAGACGATCCCGCCAGCGAAGACCTCGGCCGAATCTCCCGGCGGAGCTTGACCCAAGTAGGCTCCAGTGAGCACCGGAAACTCGTCGGTGGCCGGCGGTGCGCAGCCGCCGAGCAGCACTGCGAACGACACAACCACGAGCAGGATCGAGGGAGCAACGGTTCGCGGCATCACCATCCTGGATCCTCCGGGTTCGGCGTGGGGTCCGGTCGACACCATGGCGCGGAAGCTAGTCGCGCCGCCACCGCGTGTCGCACAGTGCTACGTCGTGCCAACGCGGAGGGGGATCCCCCCCCTCCTGGCGCGCACACTGAAACGCCTGGCCGCAACTCCCCGTAGGGAACCCGATCACCACACTCCGATTCCCTCCGCAGGTGGAGAGCCATGGAGTCGATCCTCGCTGACATCCGCTACAGCCTCCGCTCCATCCGCAAGAGTCCAGGAGTCGTGGCCGTCGCCGTCCTTTCCCTGGGACTCGGCATCGGCGCCAACGTCGCGATCTTCAGTGCGGTCGACGTCTTCATGTTCCGGCCGCTGCCCTACCCGAACGCCAACCGGCTGGTCCACGTCTACAGCACCGTGCCGGAGCGCGGCTGGACCTACAACTCCATCTCCATTCCGGACCTCCTCGATTTCCGCGAACAGAGTCGGACGCTGGACGTCGCGGCCAGCTACGGCAGCGACGTGAACCTCTCGGGTGCCGAAGGACCCGAACGGATCGATGGCGAGCGGACCTCCTGGAACTACTTCCAGGTGCTACAGGTCGTCCCCGTCCTGGGCCGTACCTTCACCCCCGAGGAGGAGCGCGCCGGCCACCACGTCGCCATCATCAGCCACGGTCTTTGGGAACGCCGGTTCGGCGCGGACCCCGCGATCGTCAATTCGCAACTGCTGCTCGATGGGGAGCCCTACACCATCGTCGGGATCCTCCCGCCCAAGTTCCGGTTCTACCAGAACCCAACTGAGATCTGGACACCGTTCGAATTGACCGGAAACCAGAGCCGAGGGAGTCACTTCCTCGCCCCAGTGGGCCGACTCAAGCCCGGGGCGACCTTGGAGCAGGCCAACGCCGAGCTTGCGACCATCGCCGAGCGACTGGCACAGGCATACCCCGAATCCAACCAGGGCTGGGGCGCCGGCGCGCGCGAGCTGCGCCGGCAGATCTTCTCGGACGAGTTCCGGATGGGCAGCACGATCTCCGCGGTGGCCGTGGCGTTCGTGCTGCTCATCGCCTGCGCCAACGTGGCCAACCTGATGCTCGCGCGCGTGGCGGGTCGGGGCCGAGAGATCGCCGTGCGCGGCGCACTCGGCGCGGGGCGCGTCCGCATCGCCCGGCAACTGTTCACCGAGTCGATGATCATCTCGTGCCTTGGTGGTGTGCTGGGGTTGGGTCTCTCCGTGGCGGGTATTCGAGGGTTGGTGGCACTGATGCCCTCGTGGTTCCCGCTGGTGGACGAGATCGGCATCGACCTGCGCGTGCTGGGGTTCGCGGCCGTGATCACGGTCGTCACCGGCATCGTCTTCGGAATGGCCCCGGCCCTCCAGAGTTCACGGCTGAACTTCACCGACGCTCTGAAGGAGGGGAGCCGGGGCAACGTGGGGCTTGGGGGCCGCCGGCTCCGGAGGATCCTGGTGGTGGCCGAGGTTGCGCTGGCCTTGGTGTTGCTCGTGTCGTCGGCGTTGTTGGTACAGGGGTTCCTGCGGCTGCAAACGGCGGACTACGGATGGGACAAAAACCACCTGCTCACCTTCCGGCTGTCGCCGCCCCAATCCGAGTACCGTGACCAAGACGCTGTGGCGAGATTCTACAAAGGACTACTGCCGACCCTGGCGGCGCTCCCCGGAGTGGAAGCGGTCGGTGGCACCTCGTTGCTCCCGATGCAGGGGAACAGCAACACGTTCTTCGAGATCCCCGGCCGAGAGGTCGGAAGCCTCCGCGAACGCCCGCTCACCGAGATCCGGACCGTCTTCCCCGACTACTTCGCCGCGATGGGAACACCGCTGGTGCGGGGTCGTGCCTTTGGCGACCAGGACCTCCCCGACGCCCCGGCGGCGGTCATCGTGAACCAGGAGTTCGCCGAGCGGTATTGGCCCAACGAGGATCCCATCGGCAAGCAGATCCTGCTATGGGACCAGACCCGCACGGTGGTCGGGGTGACCGGCAACACCCTCGACGACGATCAGTACGCGAGGCCGATGACGTTCCTTTCCGCGTTTCAGAATCCCCGCTGGAACATGGGCCTGGTGGTGCGCACCACCGGTGCACCTTCCTCTGTAGCGGAGCGCGTGAGAACCGCGGTGCTGGGGCTCGACCCCAATCTGCCGATCTACCGGGCCATGACGATGGAAGACCTCATGGAAGATCAGCGAGGGGGCGACACCATCATGGCCAAGATCATGGCCGTGCTGGCGGCGGTGGCGCTGGTCCTGGCGGTTGTGGGTGTCTATGGCGTCATGGCCTACGCAATCTCCCAACGCAGGCGCGAGATGGGGATCCGGATGGCGCTAGGGGCGCAGCAGGGCAACGTGCGGGGCCTCGTGATGCGGCAGGGCACCACGCTCGCGGCGATCGGCATCGTTATGGGTATCGGGATCGCGCTGCTGGTGACCAGGAGCCTCGCGACCTTCCTGTTCGGCGTGAGCCCGTTCGATCCCGTGATCTTCGCCGGGGTCGCGCTACTTCTCCTGTTCGCCAGCGTGGGCGCCACCTACCTGCCCGCCCGCCGGGCTACCCAGGTGGATCCGATCGAGGCGCTGCGAACCGAGTAGCGGCCGTCGGGGCCATACGCCCGGGCGCTGGGTGAGGCAAGACGGGAGTGCGCGCAGCGGGGCCGCGTGGCAGCATAGAGGGAGAGTGCGGTCTGCCTAACCGCCTACCGCGTCATGTTATCGAGGAACCGGCGTTCCTTCGGGGCGAGGGCATCGGACCCGGTGCCGCGCGCGAGCCGGAGCAGGCGCCGCACCTCATCCCTGTTCAGTGGGTGAAGCTGCTCGATTGGAATGCGACCCCAGC
>CAYWNR010000144.1:0-7951 GCA_964459705.1 uncultured Gemmatimonadaceae bacterium
TCAGTACGTTGCTCGCCGGCTCGATTGTGCCGCTGGTGGTGCTCGCCATCGCCACCGCCGCCTTCGCCAACGAGATCGAAGACAAGACACTGGCCAACCTCACGCTGGCTGCCATCCCGCGGTGGCAGATCGTGCTCCCGAAGCTGTTGGCCGTGATCACCATCGCCGCGCCGTTCATTGCGGTCAGCGCGCTCTTGACCAGTCACATCGCGTTTCTGGCCGACGCCAAGGCGACGCTCGCGGTCACGGTCTCCGCCGTGGTGGGCGTCGTGCTCTACTCCTCGGCGTTCGTGTGGCTCGGCCTCGTCACGACGCAGGCGATTGGCGTTGGCTTGCTCTACATCGTGTTGTGGGAGGGGTTCTTCTCCCGCTTCGTGTCGGGCGTACGGTTGCTCAGCATCCGCCACTATTCCATCGCGTGGATGCATGGGCTGGACGCGCGTCGCTTTGCCGCGCCGGATCACCTGGGATTCACGGTCGCGATCATCACCTCGGCGATCGTGTTCGGCGGGTTCCTGCTGCTGTCGATCCGGCGGCTGAGGAAGATGGACGTGCCGTAGTTGCTCGCCGAGAGCATCGGCTCCGTGCTCGTGAGCGTCGCTAGTCGACGGTTTCCAGGAAGATCCCCTCGAACAGCAACGCGGACTCGAGGATGAAGCCCCCCGGTTCCGGATCACGCCGCACCAGCTGACTGAACGTGTAGTGCTCGATGCCACCGGTGACCGTCCGCGAGACGCGACTGATGACCAGCTGGAACTGCCCCATCAGGCCGTCTCCTTCCAGGTCGATCACCGTGTCCCGCGCCCAATGGGCGAGGTTTGCCGGCGTAGGTGCGTTGGGGTCGAACGGCGCCGCTTCCGTCGTGACGACGGGTCGTCTCGGGTCGGCCAGGTCCACCGCGTACCGGGTCGTCCCATCGGTGAGCGCGACTACCGTCGCGCCGCACGTCATCCCCTGAACCTGGAAGTCCTCGAGCGCGATGGCAGGCAGCGCCACGATCCCCTGCGCTCGCGAGAACTGCTGCACGTGCAACAGGTGTCCGGACGCCGGCGTGGAGAATCGCGTCTCGAAGGCGACGTAGCCGCGACCGAGGCAGTAGTACCCATCGCTGTCCGCCATCGCGATCGCGGGGGTGAGCAAGACGGCAAGAAAGAGGACGGCGCCAGTTCGGTGCATGAGGCCTCCTCGCGGTTCCAGGCTCGACGTAGGGAGTCCCCGGATACCGAGTTGGCTGAGATCGCGCTCAGGTGGGCAGACCGGCCAGGACCTCAGTGGTGGAGCGGACCCGACCGATCCGCCCCAGCACGTTCGCCAACGCGAAGGCGTGCGCTTCCGCGGTGAGCGCCGCCATCGCGTCTTCGGCAAAGACCTGTGCGTAGCCGCGCTCGTACGCGTCGCGCGCGGTGGACTCGACCCCGAACGTCGTGGCGATGCCGCCGAGGATGATCGTACGGATGCCGCGGCGGCGGAGTTGGAGGTCCAGCTCGGTGCCGTAGAATGCCCCCCACTGTCGTTTCGTGATCACGATGTCGCCCGACTTCGGACCCAACTCGGGTGGGAAATCGGCGTACCCCTCGGGCATGGGTCCCGGCGGCGCAAAGATCTGATCGGCCGCCGGCGTGAGCCGATCGCGACCGTCGGGCGAGGGCGTGACCCGTACGAGCACGACCGGTACGCCCACCCGACGACACCGGTCGGCGAGTTGTATCGCGCGGGCCAGAACATCGGAGGCCGCATGGGGCTGCACGTCGCGGGCGAGAATGCCGCGCTGAAGGTCGATCAACACGAGCACGGTGGTCTTGGGATCAAAGCTGAGGTCCGCCATGTCGGCATTATCACTCGCGCGTCATTCGGGCCGCAATGCCTCACCGCTGGCCCCTCTCCGTCCTCACCCCAGACGCTGACGCCGCTCGCCTACGGCCGTCGCCCGATGACCAGGTCGGTGGGTCCAGGCAAACTGACGCGACGGGGTTCCGCGAACCCGGCTTCCCGCAGCCACGCGATGTACTCCGCCTCGCTGTAGGCACTCCCCGCGCGGGTCCCTACGAGCATGTTCAGCGCGAACAGCGCTCCGGTCTCTGGACCGGTTTTGTCCGCGTCGAGCACGAAGTCCTGGATCACCAACCGACCGGATGGCGCCAGCGCCGCGAACGCCTTCCGGAACATCGCACGGTTCTCATCTGGGCTGTTCATGTGACAGATCGCCGACACGAACACGAGATCGTAGCCCGTTCCGTACGCGTCGTCGTTGAGGTCACCGATGCGTGTCTTCACGCGTGTCGAAAGTCCTGCCTCGTCGATGTGCCGCTGCGCGATGGGGACAACTGCGGCGAGATCCAGAATTTCAGCCGTGACGCCCGGCTGTGCCTCGGCGAAGGCGATGGAGTACGCGCCGGATCCGCCACCCAGGTCGAGCACGCGGCGTACGCCGTCCAGGCCGACCGCCCGCACCACCTGTGGCGCGCGGAGCCTCGCGTTCTTGTGCATGGCGGCGATGAACGCGGTGGTCCAGTCGTCGGGGCGCTGGCGCCGCTGTTGGGCGGTCACCGAGGTCCCTTCGAGAACGCAGTCGGTCAACGTGGACCAGCGCGACCACAGGTGCACCGTGTGCATGATCGCCGCCCGCGAGTCGTGCTCGGCACCGGCGACGAGGTAGCGCGCCGCCACCGGCGTGTTGGTGAACGCGCCGTCGCGTTTGTCCAGGACGCCGAGCGCCACTAGCGCGTTGAGCAGCGACTCGGTGGCCCGGGGATCGGCTCCGAGCTTCCCCGCCACCGTCTTCGCGTCGGCGCCCGTGCCGACAGCCGAGAACGCGTCCAACTCGATGGCGGTCAACAGCGCGCGGCTCTCGCGGAAGCCGTTGATGGTCTGCTGGAGATCGTCGGGCAGCGCACCGACCTCGTCGCGCGCCTTGAACGCCGCGAGCATTTTCTTCTTGTTCGTGTCGATCTCCGCGCGCACGGTCGCCTGGTCACCGCTCACCAGACGGCCGACCACGCGCCCCTTCTTCAGGTGGTCGCCGACGATCTGCGCGACGTCGCCAGGCTTCACCCCGGAGTACCACACGCCCTCGGGATAGACGACCATGTTCGGCCCACGCGTGCAGAGGCCGAGCGAGCCGCACGTCGTCACTTGCACGTCGGCGCTCAATCCCTGCTTGGCAATCTCCCCCCGCAGAGCCTCGATCACCTGGGCGGAGCCGTTGACCGTGCACGATGGAGCGCCTTCCGGCTTCTTCTGGTCGCAGATGTAGATGTGATGGCGAAACGCTTCCATGAGCTCCTCCCTTCAACCGGTCGTCTTCACCTCCTTGGGATCATAATCACACGGACGACACCCGGCTCTCGCGTCGCGCCGGTGCAATACGACGTCGGTCGCCGGCGTTGTGACGCGGAACGCCGCCGCGACGGAATCACACTCCTCGCGCAGGGACGGTACACGCTTCCGGCCGGTTCTGGGGGAGCAAGCCAAGGAGGCGCAGCCCCGGGGAACAGACCGCGTGCAGGCCTCACAACACAACAGCCGACCGCGGAATCCCGTGGTCGGCTGTTGGCGGTCGAGGCGCAACAGCGCCCGACGGACAGCCTACTTCATCGCGCGGCTGCCCTCGAAGTGATACCGCAGCACTACGGAGTCCGGCTTGTCAGCTAACTTCACCATCCCGTTGCCCACGACCTTGCCACCCTGCATGTGCAGGGTCCAGCTATCCATGACCTTGGCGCCGGGGACCGTCGGGTCGCTGTGCGCCGCCGACGTTCCCATCGCGCTATCGCCCATCAGAGTGTACGTGGACATGATCGTGTCCGGCATGCCCGCGACGATGCCCTTGCACGTGCCTGTCCCGCAGATCTGGGTCCACTGCAAGAGCACAGAGTCGGACCCCATGGGCATGCTGGTGCCCGTCCAGGTCCCCGCGACGTCGGCCTCGGTCAGGGCCATGGGACCGGCAGCCGCCGTGTCCATCTGCGCGTTCTCCGCCTTCGCACAAGCAACGAGGAGCGGAACGAGAAGCAACAAGCGACGCATAGCAGAACCTCCAGCACTGGTGGACGCAGGGAGGAAGTACGCCTCCCGGGATATCGGTAGCAGGGTGCCCAAGGTATCGCGGGATCGGGGGAAGCGCCAGGAAGACGGGATCAACGGGACGAACGGGATCAGGAACAACACCGTGGCTCCCCGTGACCTCACCCGTCATCCGCTGTACAATCCACGTGACCACAACCGTCCCAATCCCCTGGAACCGCAGGTCGTCCATGAACAGGCAGATTCTCTTCGTCGCGCTGGCAGCGACCGCATGCAGTTCCGGCGGCGCCGAGGTCGCGCGCTGGGAGCGCGAGGCGCAGAACGTCACCATCACCCGGGACGATTGGGGCATCGCGCACGTCCACGGCAAGACCGACGCCGACGCCGTGTTCGGCATGATCTACGCCCAGGCCGAAGACGACTTCAATCGGGTGGAGACGAACTACCTCAACGCAATGGGCCGGCTCGCGGAATTCGAGGGCGAAGGGGAGATCTTCCGGGACCTTCGGATGAAGCTCTTCATCGATCCCGTGGACCTGCAACGGGAGTACCAGGAGAGCCCGGAGTGGTTGCGGGCCCTGATGGACGCGTGGGCCGACGGCCTGAACTACTACCTCCGCAACCACCTCGAGGTGACACCGAAGGTCATCACGCGGTTCGAGCCCTGGATGGCGCTCAGCTTCAGCGAAGGCAGCATCGGTGGCGACATCGAGCGGGTGAACGTGCGGCAACTGGGGGCCTTCTACGGAGGCCAGGCGGCTGACCGGACGATGGCGCTCGACGATCAGGCACCGTCGGAGCCCACGGGCTCCAACGGCATCGCCATCGCGCCCTCGAATACCACCGACGGCCACGCGCTCCTCCTGATCAACCCGCACACGTCGTTCTTCTTCCGGTCCGAGCTGCAGATGACGAGCGACGAGGGCCTGAACGCCTACGGCGCCGTCACGTGGGGGCAGTTCTTCATCTACCAGGGCTTCAACGACCGCACCGGATGGATGCACACCTCGAGTGGCGTGGACAACATCGACGAGTACCTCGAAACGGTGGTCCACCAGGGCGACAGCGTGTACTACCGCTACGGCAACGCGCTGAAGCCGATGGTGGTCAAGCAGGTCACGGTCCCCTACAAGACCGACAGCGGAATGGCGACGCGGGAGTTCACCGTCTACCGGACGGAGCATGGGCCGATCGTCCGCGAAGCGGACGACAAGTGGGTGAGTGTGGCGCTGATGGAGGATCCGGTGCACGCGCTGATCCAGTCGTACACGCGCACCAAGGCGAACAGCTATCAGGACTTTCGCCAAACCATGGAGCTGCACACCAATTCGTCGAACAACACGATCTACGCCGATGCCGACGGGAACATCGCCTACTTCCACAGCAACTTCATCCCGCGGCGGAGCACCCAGTTCGACTGGACCCGACCCGTGGACGGCAGCGACACGGCGACGGCGTGGCACGGCGTGCTGTCGATCGACGAGACCCCGATCCTGTTCAACCCGGCCACCGGCTGGCTCTACAACAGCAACAACTGGCCGTGGTCGGCGGCGGGACCGGCGAGCCCGAAGCGAGAGGACTTCCCGGCCTATGTCGAGACCGGCACGAGCGAGAGCGCCCGCGGGCTCCATGCCCTCCGCGTGCTCACCGGGAAGAAGGATTTCACGATCACGTCGCTGCGGGACGCCGCGTACGACAGCTATCTCCCCGCGTTCGCGCAGATGATTCCGCCCCTCCTCCGGGCCTACGATCGGATGCCCGCATCGAACTCGCTCAAGGCCAAGCTGGCCGAGCAGATCGGACTCCTGCGGAAGTGGGATTTCCGGTGGTCGGTGTCGTCGGTGCCCACCGCGCTCGCCGTGTTCTGGGGGGAAGAGCTGGGGCGACAGGCGAGCCGCGGTTCACGCGGGCGACCGCGGGGCTCGGTCGAGGACTACGCCCGAAGCGCGCTCGCGAACGACCTGATCCAGGCGCTGGCGACGGCGTCGGACGAGCTCACCGCCGATTTCGGCACGTGGAAGACTCCCTGGGGCAACATCAACCGGTTCCAGCGGCTGACCGGCGACATCGTGCAGCCGTTCGCAGACTCCGGGCCGAGCATCCCCGTGGGCTTCACGTCCTCCCGCTGGGGCTCGCTGGCCTCGTTCGGGGCGCGCGCGTATCCGGGCACCAAGAAGTGGTACGGCACCAGCGGCAACAGTTTCGTGGCCGTGGTCGAGTTCGGCGACAGCGTCCGCGCGATTGCCATCACGGCGGGCGGGGAAAGCGGCGACCCGAAGTCGGCCCACTTCGACGACGAGGCCGAACGGTACGCGACGGGCGACCTGCGGCCGGTGTATTTCTATCCGGCGCAGCTCGAGGGGCATACGGAGCGGGAGTATCATCCCGGCGGATGAGCGGGGCGCTCGAGTGCCGAGTGCAGAATGGAGAATGCAAGTTGAAATGCAGCACGGAGATTGCGCCATGAAGGCCGCCGCTCCGTGTCGTCCACATTGACCCTTCCCCCGCCGGGACCGCCTTGACCGCCGGGACCGCCTCGTCCGCCCGCGCGCTGCTCCGCGAGCGCGACTACATCGTCTTTCTCGCGGCGCGCACGCTGGGCGTGCTGGGCACGGTGGTGCAAAGCGTCACCATGGGCTGGCACATTTATGAGTTGGCCCGGGCCGGGAGCGGGGTGGCCGAGTCGGCGCTGTACGTCGGGCTCCTCGGCCTCGCGACGTTCCTGCCGCTGTTCTTCCTCGCGCTTCCCGCCGGCGTCGTCGCGGACCGCTACTCCCGCAAGGTGGTCCTCATCACCTGCTTCATTGCCGAGGCGGTGTGTGCCGGCGCGTTGGTGGCGGCGGCGGTGCTGAATCTCCTGTCAGTGCGCGTCCTGATCGGGATCGCGTTCGCGTTCGGGATCGCTCGCGCGTTTCGCGCGCCGGCGGGCGTCGCGCTGGCGCCCATGCTGGTGCCGAAGGTCCTCCTGCCACGCGCCATCGCCTGGAATTCGCTCGCCTTCCAGCTCGGCACGATCACCGGGCCGGCGCTCGCCGGCCTGCTCGTGGGTCGCTGGTCGTCGGCCCACTCCTATGCCGTGTCCGTCGGCCTCTACCTGGCGGCGGTCGTCGGGCTCGCGTTCATCGCCAAGCCGACCACGCCCGACGCCAAGCCCGGGTCGCGCCTGGCGCTGGTGAAGGAAGGGCTCGTCTACATCCGCGACAACAAGGTCGTGCTGGGAGCGATTTCCCTCGATCTGTTCGCCGTCCTGCTCGGCGGCGCGACCGCCTTGCTGCCCGCGTTCGCGAAGGACGTGCTGGGCGTTGGGCCCGAGGGCTTCGGTCTGCTGCGCTCGGCGCCGGCGATGGGCGCGGCCGCGGTCGCGCTGGTGCTGGCGAGCCGCCCGATCCGGAGCCGGGCCGGCGTCGCCATGTTCACCGGGGTTGCCATCTTCGGAGTAGCGACCATCGTGTTCGGCCTGTCCAAGTCCTTCTGGCTCTCGCTCGCCGCGCTCGTGATCCTCGGCGGCGCGGACATGGTGTCGGTCTACGTGCGGCAGACCCTGATCCAGATCGTGACCCCCGATCCCATGCGCGGCCGCGTGGCGGCCGTGTCATTCCTGTTCGTCGGCGCGTCCAACGAGCTGGGCGAGTTCGAGAGCGGCGTCACCGCGCGCTTGTTCGGCCCCATCCTCGCGGCCGTGCTCGGCGGCGGCGCGTCCTTGACCGTCACCGGACTCTGGGCGCGGCTGTTCCCCGCCCTGCGCAAGGTCGACCGACTGGAATGATGGATTGGCGATTGGCGAACTACGATTGGCGATCGGCGATTGGCGATTGAGCCGCGTCGACGGCCCTACCCTCCCGTCCATCCCGTCAATCCCGTCAATCCCGCGATCCTGCTTGTTCTCCGCTGCTGCGTTCCGACAAACAGCATTTCAGCGGCCAGGCCG
>CAYWNR010000145.1:0-7941 GCA_964459705.1 uncultured Gemmatimonadaceae bacterium
TCTGGATCTACACGATCGCCATCGGCGCGTTCTACGGGACCATCCAGACCGTCCCACTCCTGCTGATGGATCGTCTCGGCATCACCGAGCAAACCGTCGGCTACTTCATCATGTACCTGGGCGGGATGGGGGTCATCGTCCGCAGCGTGCTCCTCGGGTACGCGGTGGACCATCTCGGCGAGCCCCAGGTCTCCCGCCTCGGCATCGCGTCGCTCGCCGCGGGGCTCGCCGCGACCGGCCTGGCGGGCGGCGGCATGCTGCTCCTGCTGGGGTTCACGTTGATGCCGCTGGGCACCGGCCTGCTCTTCCCCTGTGTCACCGGACAGCTCTCGCGCGTCGTGCCAGGCCTCGATCGCGGCCTGTACATGGGGGTCCAGCACACCTTCGGCGGTGTCTCTCGCGTCGGGTTCCCGATCGCGGCGGGATTCATGATGGACAATCTGGGGCTCGGCGTGCCGTTCTGGGTGTCCGGGGTGCTCGTGCTGGTCCTGCTGCCGCTCACGAGCGCCATGCGCATCCCGCGCTCGGCACCCTCCCGACCACTACCCGCAACCGACATCGCGGGCGAGCTCCCCATCGAAACCGCGGAATAGCGGCGCCCGCTACTGGGCCGTCACGGAACTTCCCTCGACAGCCGAGTCTCAGAGTTCCGGCGTTGAAACGGCTTGGCCTTCGGGGATGACTGCTGAAGCACGCGTGGGTGCTCCGTCCAGCCTGGTTACGGCGTGCTAGACGTTGGGCCGGAAGACGCCCCACACCGCGCGGAGCGCGTCGCTGATCTCCCCCACCGTTGCCCGCGCCCGCACCGCCTCGACGATCGGCGGCATCAGCGGGTCCGTCCCGCGAGCCGCCGTCGCCACCGCATCGAGGCTCCGTCGCCAGACCTGTTCCGGTCGTCGCGCCCGGGTGGCGCGGACTCGTGCCACCTGCTCGGCCGCGAGCGTCGAGTAGTCGGGCGCGGGAATGGTGGGTGGCGGCGCGTCCTCCGTGAACCGATTCACCCCAACGATGACCATCGCGTTCGATTCGATGGCCCGCTGGTACGCATAGGCCGAGCGGTGGATGGCCTCCTGATAGTCCCCGCGCGCGATGGCCGCCGCCGCTCCGCCCGCGCTTCCGACCTCGTCGATCAGCGCCCGCGCCTCCTTCTCGATTCGATCGGTGAGATGCTCCACGTAATACGACCCACCGAGCGGATCCGCGGTCTGCGCCACGCCGGATTCATACCCCAGCACCTGCTGGGTGCGGAGCGCGAGCGTGGCCGCTTCCTCCGTGGGGAGCGCGAGCGCCTCGTCATACCCATTCGTGTGCAACGACTGCGTCCCACCCAGGGTGGCGGCCAGCGCTTGCACGGCCACCCGCACGACGTTCGTGAGGGGTTGCTGGGCGGTGAGCGTCGAGCCACCAGTCTGCGTATGAAACCGGAGCCGGCAAGCGGCGTCCGAGCCCTGATACCGCTCACGCACCAAGCGGGCCCAGAGACGACGTGCCGCGCGGAACTTGGCGACTTCCTCGAACAGGTCGTTGTGCGCCGCGAAGAAGAACGACATCCGCTCCGCCACCGCTGACGGATCCAGTCCGGCCGCCGTGGCCCGGTCCAGATACTCGAGACCATTGGCCAGGGTGAATGCCACCTCCTGCACGGCCGTGGCCCCCGCCTCCCGCATGTGATATCCGCTCACCGAAATCGGGTTGAACGGCATCCCCTCGTCCGCCACGAAGCGGAAGACGTCCGTGATCAAGCGAAGCGACGGATCCGGAGGGAAGATGTACGTGCCGCGAGCCGCGTACTCCTTGAGCACGTCGTTCTGGACGGTCCCACGGAGCGCGGTGCACGGGGCGCCCTGCTCTTCCCCGACCACGACATACATCGCGAGCAGGACTGCCGCCGTGGCGTTGATGGTCATGGAGGTGGACACGCCATTCAGGGGAATCTCGCCGAACAGGACCGCCAGATCGTCCACCGAATCGATGGCCACGCCGGCCCGTCCCACTTCCCCTTCGGCGCTGGGATGGTCCGAGTCGTACCCCATTTGCGTCGGCAGGTCGAACGCCACGGACAGCCCGGTTTGACCGGCGGCCAGGAGCGCGCGGAATCGCGCGTTGGTTTCCGCGGCGGTGCCGAACCCGGCGTACTGCCGCATGGTCCAGAGCCGACCCCGATACATGCTGGGATGGATGCCCCGGGTGAACGGGAACACCCCCGGCGCCTCGGGACCGTAGTGCTGGGCGATCGGAATGCCTGAGGGCGACGCCCGCTCGTCGCTCACGAAACCCCGACGCCCGCCTGCTTGCCGATGGTCTTCTGCACGAAGTGCACGTCCTCTTTGCTCCCGATCACGAGCGGCGTGCGTTGGTGGAGCTCGGCGGGCTCGATATCGAGAATGGCCCGCTCGCCGTCGCTGGCCGCGCCGCCGGCCGCCTCCGCAATGAACGCCAACGGCGACGCCTCATAGAGCAGGCGCAGCTTTCCCCGGGGAGACTTTTTGTCAGCCGGATACATGAAGATGCCGCCGGCAATCAGGTTGCGGTGGAAGTCCGCCACCAGCGAGCCAATGTAACGGGCATTCTTCCGGCTCTTGAACACGCGCACGACCTCGCGATATCCGTCGGTCCAGCGATCGTAGTTGCTCTCGTTGACGCTGTAGTACGTCCCCTTGGCAGGCGTCACGATGTTCGGATGACTGAGCAGGAACTCGCCAATCCGTGGATCGAGCGTGAATCCGTGGGCTCCCCCCGGACTCGCGCTGTACACGAGGATCGTGCTCGAGCCGTAGATCACGTAGCCCGCCGCGACCTGCTTGCGGCCAACCTGCAGGCAGTCCCGCAGGGCGCCGGGCTTCCCCTCGGGGCTGACCCGCGTATGGATCGAGAAGATCGTCCCGATGGAGGCGTTCACGTCGATGTTTGACGAGCCGTCGAGCGGATCGAACATGAGCACATACTTCCCCGGGTGGTTCTCCATGGAGACCGGGACGGGCTCGTCGTCTTCTTCCGACGCCGTCACGCACACGCGACCCGTTTTCTGAATCACCGACTTCATGACGTCGTTGGCGAGGACGTCGAGCTTCTGCTGTTCCTCCCCCTGGATATTCGTCGCGCCCGACCGACCCAGCACCGCCGCTAGGCCCGCGCGCCGCACATAGCTGGAAATCACCTTGGCGGCGAGGGCCACGTCGTATAAGAGGTTCGTGAGCTCCCCGGTTGCCTCGGGAAACAGCCGCTCCTGTTCGATGATGAAGCTCTCGATGGTAACCAGGCGCGCACCAGGCACGGCAACCTCGTCGTAAGAAGGTTGGGACTGCCTCGCAGTACCACAAAATACTGTCCATCCGACCGCACCGTTACCGTCCCCTCGCGATCGGTCCGATAGACGTCAATACCGCGACGGTCGAGCCGCGCCAGGACTGCCGGTGCCGGATGCCCGTACCGGTTCTTGGCCCCCACGCTGATCACCGCCACCCGCGGACCCACGGCGTCGAGCCAGCTACCCCCCGAGGCGCCCGCCGACCCGTGATGCCCCACCTTCAGCACCTCGACCTGCCGTACCGCGTCCACCAGCAGGGATTCGACGGGCATCCCCGCGTCGCCCGTCAACAACGCGTCGAACGCGCCGTACGAAACGCGGACCACGACGCAGTTCTCGTTCGGCCGGAGCTCGTGCCGCATCCATACGCTCGTTGGATGCAGGACCTCCACCCGCACGCCATCCCAGGTGATCACGTCGCCGCGACGTGCCGCGCGCCACTCGGCCCCGCTCCGATCCACGGCCGCCAAGAATTCGGCGTAGGGCGGCGTCCCCAGCGGTTGACCGGGCTCGAGCACCAGCGCGGGCGGTACCCTGTCCACCACCGAGGGCACCCCGCCCGAGTGGTCGGCGTCGCCGTGCGACAGGATCAGGAAATCCAGGCTCCTGACGCCGCGGCGGCGCAGAAACGGTGCCACAACGTCCCGGCCTGCGTCCACCGGCCCCATCCGGGGGCCACCGTCCATCAGGGCCCAATGGCCGTGTGGCGACCGGAGGACGATCGCGTCCCCTTGTCCAACGTTCAGCACGTATATGCTCAGCCCGTCGTACGAGTCCCGAATCCACCACGCCTGGAGGGCCGCCAGCCACACCACGACCGCCACCGCGGCACCGATGCGTAGGCGGGCGACGCGCCACGTGGGCCGGCGCCGCACCAGCCAGAGCACCGCCACGAGCAGCAGGCACCAGGGCATGGCGAAGGCCACGCCGGGATCGCCCGCCACCCGGCCGAAGGGAATGGCTCCGCCCAACGCGGCCAGGCGTTCGAGCGCCAGGAGCAGCACCCCGGCACCGGCGGCGAGTGTGGACCCAACCACCAGACTCCCGAACACGGCGGGCACGACGAACCCGGCGAGGGGGACGCCCACCAGGTTCGTGATCACGCCCACGGGTGCCACCTGCCCGAACGCGAACGCGCTGACCGGCGCGGTCGCGAGCACCGCGCCCACGGAGGCCGCGAGGAGTCGCAGCCAGGCCCGCCGCCTCAGGCCCAGACGCCGCAGCACCAGTGCCGCCTGCGATGTGCCCCAAACCGCGGCAACCGACAACCACGCGCCGACCTGCCCCACGGCCGCCGGGTCCAGCGCCAGAACCACCAGCACCGCTACCGCGAGGACCGCTCCCGTGGTTGGATGCCGCTGACGGACGCGGGCGAGGGCCTGGATGGCGACGAACCCGGCGGCGCGCGTGGCGGGAGCGGGAAATCCCAACAGCGCCACATAGAGCCACGTACCGATTGCTCCCAGCCACCCGGCGCGCGTGTGCAGCCCCAGGGCGCGTGCCACGAGCGCGAGCCAGGCGGCAACGATCCCCACGTGCAGGCCGGAGATGGCCAGGAGATGCGCGAGTCCGCTGGCGACGAAGTCGGCGCGCAACACGGGATCGATGCTCCCGCGTCGGCCCAGCACCAACGCCTCCACGATGGGCGCGCGCGGCCCGTAGAGGGTCGCGATCCGTTGGGCCACCAGATCGCGCACCACGAACCGGAACGGCCGGCGCTGACCGAGCACGCGCACGTGTGTGACGCGGAAAGCCCCACCCAACGTGTGCGTGCCGACGACGACGAGCGTCTCCCCGGAGCGGACGCGTGACGGCGCGAGCCGGAGCCGCAACGTGCCCCCGCACCCTTCGGGGGCATACCGCACGCGCGCGTCGGCGAGTCCACGGGATCCCGGCGCGTCCCCAAGACGCACGATGGCGGAATGGCGGCCGGGGGCCCACCGTCGCGCGCATCCGGCGCGCTCGCGTCCCGCCTGCGTCACACCCTGCACCGCGCCTACGAGCACCGCGGCGGCCAGGACGCCACGCCACGGTGTGACGCGCAGCAGCCATGCGACGGCCACCGCGGCTCCGGCAAGCGCGGGCCACGGGACCACAACGATGCGGCCGATCCAGAGACCGGCCGCGAGGGCGATGGTGAAGCGGGCAACGGGCGGCATGGCCGCCCGTCAGTTCAGCCGCTGGGCGGCGGGCGATGCTGACTGCTGGAGCGGGGCGCCTTCATGACGCGCTTGATTCCCTCGATCACCGCGACCGAGATGTCCGCCTGTTCCTGTTCCTTCTGGAGCCGGACGTGTTGCAGCACGGCCCCGCGGTGCTGCGTCGAGTAGCGCGGCGGCAGCCGGTTCAGCGCGTACACGACGACGTCGTCGCGACACACCTCGCACCCGCAAAACCCGGGGAACGTGGGGAGGAGCCGCTCGTATTCGCGGGCAACCACGATCTCGTTCAAGTTGATTACCCCATGATGGCCAGCTCCTTACCCGCCGGCACGGGCACGCCGGTGAACGTCGAGCCTGTGGTCCCGCTGAGCCGCACCCACACGTACGCCCCGATCCACTCCCCCGGCCCATCCACCAGCACCACTTTGTTGGTTCGCGTGCGCGCCTGCAAGAGGCCACCGCGCCGCGCCACCTTCTCCACCAGCACCTCGTGTGTCGTCCCGACGAGCGCCACGTTGCGGCGGCGGGCCACGTCGCGCACCGTCGTGATGAGCCGCTCCAGGCGAGCGCCGGCCACGGTGTCGGGCACGGGATCCGGCAGGTGCGGGGCGCCGGTTGCCTCGCGGGGTGAATACTTGAACGTGTACGCGTCGTCGAACCCGACGTCTCGGACCAGTTGATCGGTGGCCGCGAAGTCGGCGTCCGTCTCGCCCGGGAAGCCCACGATGAGGTCCGTCGTGAGGGCGAGATCCGGGATGGCCGCCCGGAGCCGGTCGACCACCGCAAGGTATTCGTCGCGCGTGTACCGACGACCCATGCGCTTGAGCAGGCGCGTGGAGCCGCTCTGGACCGGCAGGTGCACGTGCTCGCACATCGCGTCCACCTCGGCCATTGCCGACACGGCGCGCTCGGTGAAGTCGGTGGGGTACGGGCTGGTGAACCGGAGCCGGCGGATCCCGTCCACCGCGCCGACCGCGCGCAGCAGGTCCGCGAAGTCGGCCTGACCGTCGTGATATGAGTTGACGGTCTGGCCAAGCAGCGTGACGTCGGTGACTCCCTGGTCCGCAAGTGCCCGCACCTCGGCAACGACATCCGCCAACTTGCGGCTCCGCTCGCGCCCGCGTGTCATCGGAACGACGCAGAAGGTGCACCGATAATTGCACCCCCGCTGGACGGTGACGAACGCCCCAACCCGATCGGTCCGGACCAGCGGCACATCCTCGTAGTGCTCCCACGGCTTGAACGCGACCTCCGTGGCGCGTCGTCCCTCGACCGCGCCCCCGATCAGCTCGGGCAGGGCACGGTAGCCGTCCGGGCCAATCACCAGGTCCACGTGCGGCGTCTCCTCCAGCAGCCGCCGGCCGAGGCGCTGCGCCATGCAGCCGACGACGCCCACCACGACGCCGGGACGCTTGTAGTGCTTCATCTCACCCATGCGGCCGAGGATCCGTTGCTCGGCGTTGTCCCGCACCGCACACGTGTTCACGAGCAGCACGTCGGCGGCGGCCGGATCGTCCGTGGCCTCGTAACCCTCGCGGCGCAACACGCCAAGCATCAGCTCGGTGTCGGCCACGTTCATCTGGCAGCCGTAAGTCTCGATGTAGACGCGACGCGTCACGCGGCCGCCGGGTGAGCCGTGAGCGACCCGTCCCGGCGCGCCAGCCGCGCCGCGAATCGCGTTGGGGGAGTGGAGGTCGTGGGCAGCCGCACCGTGAGATAATCCTCGGTGAGCCCTTCGAACGAGCCGGCGCGGCGATCGAGCAACACGACGTCGGCTACTCCGCCGACGCGTCGTGTCTCGTGCGCCCGTCCCTTCTCCTCCACCAGCGCCCGCAGCTCCGCCGAGCGGTCCCGCTGCACGGCGGGCGTCACGCCGGCGCCGAGACGCCGCGCGGCCGCATCCGGACGTTCCGAGTACGGGAAGACGTGCACGTAGGTGAACGGGAGGTCGGACAACACGCCCCGCGTGGCGGCATGATCGGCCGCCGTCTCGCCGGGGAACCCGACGATGATGTCCGCGCCCAAGGCCAGCACCGGTAGCCGGGCGGCAAGTCGTTCGATCCGCGCCCGATAGGTCGCCGACGTGTACCAATGTCGACCCATGCGGCGGAGCAGCCGATCACTGCCGGATTGGAGCGGCGCGTGCAGGTGCGGCACCAACCGATCCGGATACGCGACCATCAAATCCTCGAGGCGCCCATCCACCTCGGTCGCCTCGACCGACGAGAGGCGAAACCGCACCCGCGGCACGTCGGCTATCAGCCGCTCGACCAGCGAGCTCAGTCCCGCTGCCCCGCGGCCCCACGGCCCCGCGGCCCCATCGAGATCCCTGCCGTATCCGCCAATATGCACGCCGGTCAGGACGATCTCCTCCACGTGTTCCGCGAGCAACCGCGCTTCGGCTACGATCTCGCCGGGTGTTCGCGATCGGTTGCGGCCGCGGGCAATGACGGTCGCGCAGAACGTGCAGTG
>CAYWNR010000146.1:0-7902 GCA_964459705.1 uncultured Gemmatimonadaceae bacterium
CTGAACTTCTCCATGTACTCGGACATGTCGACGCGGATCAGGGCTTGCTCGTCGGCGAACAGGAATCGGGCCAGCGCTCGCGCCAGCTCCGTCTTGCCCACGCCGGTGGGACCGGAGAAGATGAAGCTGCCGATGGGGCGCCGGGGGTCTTTGAGGCCCGCGCGTGAGCGGCGAATGGCGCGGGCGATGGCCTCGATGGCCTGATCCTGCCCGACCACGGACTCGTGCAACTCCGCTTCCATGCGCATGAGGCGCTGGGTTTCGGCCTCCTGGAGCCGGGTCACGGGGATGCCCGTCCACCGTGAGACGATGAACGCGACCTCCTCCTCGCCGATCACCGGCCGGTGGGTCTCCCGCTCGCGCTCCCACTCCTCCTGGCGACGGCGAATTTCGCCCTGGAGCTCCCGTTCCTGATCTCGCAGGGAGGCGGCGCGCTCGAAGTTCTGGTCGCGCACGGCCTCCTCCTTCTCCTGGTTGATCCCTTCCAGGCGGGCCTTCAACTCACCGACGTCCGCTGGCGGCACCTGCGCCGCGAGTCGGGCCCGCGCGGAGGCCTCGTCGATCACGTCGATCGCCTTGTCCGGAAGGAAACGATCGGTGATGTAGCGCTCCGAGAGCCGCGCGGATTCCTCGAGCGTCTGGTCCGGGATGGTGACCCGGTGGTGGTCTTCGTATCGCTGCCGCAGCCCCTTGAGGATCTCGATCGTCTCGTCCACGGTCGGGGGGTCGACGATGACCGTTTGGAACCGGCGTTCGAGCGCGCCGTCCTTCTCGATGTACTTCCGGTACTCGTTCAGCGTGGACGCGCCGACGCACTGGAGCTCACCCCGCGCGAGCGCGGGCTTGAGCATGTTGGAGGCGTCGATGGCGCCTTCGGCCGCGCCCGCCCCGACCAGGGTGTGCAGCTCGTCGATAAACAAGACGATGTTGCGATTCTGCGCGATCTCGTTCATGACGGCTTTCAGCCGTTCCTCGAACTGCCCGCGGTACTTGGTGCCGGCGATCACGGCCGCCATGTCGAGCGCGAGCACGCGATGCGTCCGGAGCGAGTCCGGGGCGTTGCCGGACGCGATGAGCTGCGCCAGGCCCTCGACGATGGCCGTCTTGCCGACGCCGGCCTCCCCGATGAGGACCGGATTGTTCTTCTTGCGGCGTGACAGGACCTCGATGACGCGCTCGATTTCCTGCTGGCGCCCGATGGTCGGATCGAGCTGTCCTTCGCCGGCCAGCGCGGTGAGATCGCGACAGAAATGGTCGAGTGCGGGCGTCTTGGATTTTTTCTCCCCGCGCGGTGGTTGCCCCTGTTGTCCCTGTTGCCCGCTCTGCTTCGGGGCCTGCGGCACGTCGCTGCCGAGCAGCCGCAGCGTCTCCGCCCGCGCCTGCTCCAGATTCACGCCCGCATCCGTCAGCACCTGCGCGGCGATACCCTTCTCCTCGCGGAGGAGGCCAAGCAGTAGATGCTCGGTCCCGACGTAGGAGTGGTTGAGCTCGCGCGCCTCGCTCATCGCGAGTTCCAGCACCTTCTTGGCGCGCGACGTGTAGGGAAGATCCGGGGGACCGGCGGCGGCGGGCGCTTTGCCCTTCTTCACCGTCTCCTCGATCTTCTGCTGGATGTCCTCGAGGTCCACGTTGAGGTTGCTGAGCACGGCAGCCGCCACGCCCTCGCCCTCGCGGATGAGGCCCAGGAGGATGTGCTCGGTGCCCACATATTCGTGATGGAGGCGCGCCGCTTCCTCGCGCGCCATCTGGAGCACTTTCCGCACTCGATCGGTGAAGTTGTAACCGTTCATGATCCGTCGCTCAGCCGTCGCTGGTGGATGGTCCGGCGCGCGGTCCCCGCCGCGCGTCGTCGTCCAGTAGTTGGCGTACGAACGTGGCCCGCACGGCCGGAAGATCGGGGTCCGTGAGACCGCGCTCGGCGCGGCGCGCTACGTGCGCGGGCTGCGCGTACACCAGAAGTTTGTTCAGCGTGTAGATACTCACTTCGTCAATCAGGCCCACGCCAGCGCCGAGCCGCACGCCGCTCAGTAAATTCATCGTCTCCTCGAACGAGAGGCTGCGGGCGTACCGCAGGAGCCCGTACGCGCGCCAGACCTTGTCCCCGATGACGGTGGGCGCGTTCTGCACCAGACGGTCCCGGGCTTGCCGCTCGTACTCGATGACCTGCCGCACGATCTTCGACAGGTGATCGAGCAACTCCTCCTCCGATTTGCCGAGCGTGGTCTGATTCGACAACTGGAACAAGTTGCCGACGACCTCGCTGCCTTCCCCGTACAGGCCACGGAAGGTGAGGCCCACCTGCGCCAAGCCCTGCAGCACCTTCGCTATCTCTTTCGTGAGCACGAGGCCTGGCAGGTGAATGAGTACCGACGCGCGAAGCCCCGTCCCCGCGTTCGTCGGACACGAGGTAAGGTAACCGAACTCCCCATGGAAGGCGAAGGGAATCTGGGTGCCGAGCTCGCGGTCGAGCTGCTCCAGGTCGGCGTAAGCGGGGCTTGGCGCGAACCCGGATTTCACGACCTGCAAGCGCAGGTGATCCTCCTCGTTTACCATCGCCGCAATCGCGCCGTCGGTCACCACGGCCGCGCCGCGCCGCACCGCTTTCCCGCTCTCGAGGCCGGCCAGATCGCGCGAGATCAGGTGGCGTTCGTGGAGCAGTTGGCGCTCGAGGCGCGGCAACTCGTCGATCTCGATCACGACCGCGTCCCGGAGCCGACTCGAGGCGCGCGCGGCGGCAACCACCGCGGCGCGCACCTCTTCTAGCTCGGCATCGCTGGCGTGCGGAGGAAACCGGACGCCACGCATGTTGCGCGCGAGTCGGATCCGCGTGGAGAGCACGATCTGGCCTTCGGGGCCGCTCGCGTCCAGCCAGGGCATCCCCCCGTCCGGCAGCAGATCGAGATCGAGCGTCATTCCCGGCTCCGGATTTCGTCGCGGAGACGGGCGGCAAGCTCGAAGTTCTCCGCCTCCACGGCGCGCTGCAGCTGTTCGCGGAGCGCGGCCACCTCGGCCGCGGGCTCCCCTTCCGGCGGGACGTCCATCCCGAGGGGGGACGCGTACGGTTCCCCGACGTGGCGGCTGGAGCCGTGGATGCGGCGGAGCAGCATGCGGAGCGATGCGCCGAAGGCGTCGTAGCACACGCTGCAGCCGAGCCGCCCGGAGTCGCGGAAATCCTGCAAGGTCGCGCCGCAGGCCGAACACCGTTGTTCGGCATCGGTGGTGGGCTGTGCGGTGGCGGTACCGGAACCGAGAGTCGCCAGGAAGTTGCCGATCGGGAACTTCGCGAGCGTGGCCTCGGTCTGGATGCCCTGGGCCACCGCGCAGGCCTCACAGAGGTGTTGCTCCGTGTGCGTGTTGTCCACGATCGTGGTGAGGTGGATGACCGCCGGTCGCTCCCCACAGCGTTGGCACTGCATCAGGACATTGCCTCCGCCGCCGTCGCTGCCCGCAGGCAACCGTGCTCCAACCAGAGCACGCGGTCCGCGCGCTCGGCGAGATCGCGGTTGTGCGTCGCGACCACGAGGGCCGTCTGAAGCGTGCGCGCCAGGTCCGACAGGAGCTCGTGCAGTCCCCGGCTGTGCCCGTGGTCGAGATTCCCACTCGGCTCGTCCGCGAGGACGAGCACCGGGTCGTGCACGATCGCCCGCGCGACCGCGCATCGCTGCTGCTCGCCGCCCGAGAGTTCCGACGGGCGATGGTGGAGCCGCTCTGTGAGCCCCACCTTGGCGAGCACGCGCTCGGCCCGCGTCCGTGCCTCGTGGGTGGACACCCCGGCGATCTGCAACGGCATCATCACGTTTTCGACGGCACTGAACTCCCGCAGGAGGTGATGAAACTGAAAGACGAACCCGATGCGCCGATTGCGCACACGGTCACGCTCCGTCTCTGGCAACGACGCGTAGGCCTGTCCGGCCAGGCGGATCTCGCCGGCCGTGGGGTCGTCGAGCGCGCCCAGCAGGTGCAGGAGTGTGCTCTTGCCCGCGCCGCTCGCCCCGACGATGGCTACCATTTCCCCTCGATACACCGCGAGGTCCACGGCGTTCAATACCTCGATGGGGGCCCGATCGCCACCCTCGTACACCTTCCGGACACCGGACGCCTCCAGAATGAGCTCCGTCATTGGTGACGGATCGCTTCCACCGGGCGGAGTGCCGCCGCCCGCCCCGCCGGATGGAGCGTGGCGCCGATCGCCACCAGGACGCTGGCGACGATCACGATGCCAACGTCCATGGGATTGACGCGCACCGGGAGCCGGTCGATGAAGTAGACCGTCGGGTCCAATCGGATCAAGCCACTGCGATCCACCAGCCGGGCAACCGCCAGCCCCAGGACGGTCCCCAGCCCCGTCCCGACCACGCCGATGACGGCGCCCTGGAGTACGAACAAACGGCGAATGCTGGCCGCCGGCAGTCCCATGGCTCGCAGGATGCCGATCTCCTTCGTCTTGTCGGTGACCACCATCGTGAGCGTGCTGACGATGTTGAACGCCGCCACGATCACGATCAGCAGCAGAATGAGTCCCATCGCGAGCTTTTCGAGCTGCAGGGCCGAGAACAAGCTGCCGTTTTGGGATTGCCAATCGAGGGCCCAGTAGGGATACCCCAACTGGTCCTCGATCCGCCGCCCGACTTCCACCGCGCGCTCGGGATGCCGGAGCCGGATCTCGAGGCCCGTCACGGCCGTCCCGAGGCCGGCGAACTCCTGCGCCAGCTTGAGCGGCAGCACGGTGTAGGAGTTGTCGTACTCATACATGCCGGTCTCGAAATAGCCGGTCACCTCGAACGTCCAGAAACGCGGTATGAACGTGCCCGCCGCGGCGTTGAACCGGGCGCCGCCGGGCGAGATCACCGTGACGGTCGCGCCGGGGAACGCGGAGAATCGCTCGGCGAGCCGCCGCCCGAGCACGATGCCGCCATCCACGTCGTTGCGGGTCGTCGTGAACGTGAGGTCGCCCCGGACGAACGTGCGCGGCAGCGCGGTCACCGAGATCGACCCGGTATCCGGGTCGATGCCCAAGACGAAGGCCCCTTCGTGATAGTCATGGCCCGCGGAAAAGAGACCCTGCGTCAGGACAAAGGGCCGGGCGGCGACGACCTCAGGGTCCGCCCGGACCGTCGGCAGCACGGTGGCCCAATCATCCATGCGGAGCCCTTCCCCATGTGTGAGGAGCCGCAGATGCGGGCTCGCGACCAGGATCTTCTCGCGCAGCTCGTGCTGGAGGCCGTTCATCACGCCGAGCACGATGACCAGCGCCATGACTCCGACCGTCACGCCGCCAACGGCGATGAGCGTGATCAGCGAGACGAGACGGGATGATCGGCGGCTGCGCAGGTAGCGGGCGGCGATGGTTCCTTCCAGCCGATTCACTCCTCCCTCCGCAGCTGAGGGAACAGGATTACGTCCCGAATGGAGGCCTGCTCTGCCACCAGCATGACCAGCCGGTCGATGCCCAGACCGATCCCGCCCGTGGGCGGCATCCCGTACTCGAGCGCCTGGACGTAGTCGTCGTCCATGACCTGGGCTTCATCGTCTCCCGCCGCGCGCAAGGCCGCCTGTGCCTCGAGGCGACGCCGTTGGTCGTCGGGGTCGTTGAGCTCGCTGAACGCGTTGGCCAGCTCGCGTCCCAACACGAAGAACTCGAAGCGCTCCGCCAGGGAGGGGTCGCCGCGCTTGGGCTTGGCGAGTGGCGAGAGCTCGATCGGGAAGTCGACCACGAAGGTCGGGCTCGTCAGCGCGCCTTCCACGTACACCTTGAAGATCTCATCCATCAGCTTCGTCCGGCCCATGTCCGCCGGGTCGGCGCCGCGCGCGCGCACCGCGGCGCGCAGGGCCTCGTCGTCGGCCCGGGCAAGGTCAAGACCAGCCCGTTCCTTGACCAACTCCCGGTAGGTCGCCCGGCGCCACGGGCGCGTGAAGTCCAGGGTGACACCGAACCGCTCGATCGTCGCGCTGCCGCAGACATCCCGTACGCAGCCCTCCACCATCTCCTCCGTGAGGGCCATCATGTCCTCGTAGTCCGCGTAGGCCTGGTACAACTCGAGCATCGTGAACTCGGGATTGTGCAGGCGATCGATGCCCTCGTTGCGGAAGTCCTTCCCGATCTCGTACACCCGCTCGAGTCCGCCGACGATGCACCGTTTGAGGTAGAGCTCGGTCGCGATGCGCAGGTAGAGCCGCCGGTCGAGCGCGAGGTGGTGCGTCACGAAGGGTCGCGCCATGGCGCCCCCGTAGATCGGCTGGAGGACCGGCGTTTCGACCTCCAGAAAGTCCCGCGTGTCCAAGAACCGGCGAAGGTAGCTCACGACGCGTGCCCGCGTGCGGAAGATCTCGCGCACCGCGGGGTGGACCGCGAGGTCCGCGTAGCGCTGGCGATAGCGGGTCTCCGCATCGACGAGCCCGCTGTGCACCGTCCCATCGTCGTCGGCCTTGCCCAGCGGGAGGGCGCGCATGGCCTTCGCGAGGACCGTGACCTTCTGCGCCCGCACGGTGATCTCTCCGGTGCGCGTCCGGAACACGCCGCCCGTCACGCCCACGACGTCACCCAGGTGCAACAGACCGACGACCTGATAGCTGTCCGGGCCCAGCCCGTCCTGGCGGCAGTAGAGTTGGATCCGGCCGGTTGCGTCCTCGAGATGCGCGAAGGTCGTCTTGCCGTGTCCGCGCAGCGCCACCAATCGCCCCGCGACTTGCACAAGCGCTTCCCGCTCGGGCGTGAAGGCGGCGCGCGCGGCCGCCGCCGTGTGGGTCCGGGTGTACTGGTACGCGTAGGGTTCGACGCCGCGGTCGCGCAGGGCCGCGAGGGCCGCCCGGCGCGCTTCCTCGAGATGGGAGGTTGGGGAGTCGCTCACGCCGCTTTGCCCCCGAACCGTTTCAGGAAGGTCTCGATGAAGTCGTCGATCTTGCCGTCCATCACCGCTTGCACGTCACCGACCTTCATCTCCGTGCGGTGATCGTTCACCATCGTATACGGCTGGAACACGTAGGAGCGGATCTGGTTTCCCCAGCTGTTGTCGGTCTTCGTGGCCTCGAGCTCCGCCTTCTTCTTGTCCTGTTCCTCGAGCGCGCGCTGGTACAACGCCGCTTTGAGCATCTTGAGCGCGACCTGTTTGTTCTTGTGCTGGCTGCGCTCCTGCTGGCAGGACACGACGATCCCCGACGGCAGGTGGCGCAGTCGCACCGCCGACGACGTCTTGTTCACGTGTTGGCCGCCCGCGCCCGACGCGCGGAACACCTCCATCTCGATGTCGTCGTCCCGCACATCGATCTGGATGGTGTCGTCCACGACGGGGTACACGAAGACCGACGCGAACGACGTGTGGCGCCGCGATTGGCTGTCGAACGGCGAAATGCGGACCAGACGATGCACGCCCTTCTCCGCCTTCAGATACCCGTATGCGAAGTCGCCGGTGATCTCGATCGTGACCGACTTGATGCCGGCTTCTTCGCCGGCGAGGAGGTCAAGCACCTGCACCGCGTACCCATGACGCTCGGCCCAGCGGGTGTACATCCGCAGCAGCATCTCCGCCCAATCCTGCGACTCCGTCCCGCCGGCGCCCGGGTGAATCGTCAGCAGCGCGGAACGTTGATCGTCGGGTCCCCGGAGCATCGTTCGCAGCTCGAGCGCCTGGAGGTCGGTGGCAAGCTGCGCCGCCTCCTGGTCCAAGCCCTTCGCGATGTCGGGATCCGGGTCGCTGGCGTTGAGGTGGGCGAGTTCGTGCGCGTCTGCTATCCGGTGTCGGAGATCGTCGAACGGCTCGATCCAGCGCCTCAACTGGCGGATGTTTTCCACCACCGTGCGCGCCCGCTCCGACTGATCCCAAAACCCCGGTTGAACCATCTGTTGGTCGAGTTGCGCGAGCTGCTCGCGCTTCACGTCGACGTCAAAGATACCCTCGGAGTTCG
>CAYWNR010000147.1:0-7901 GCA_964459705.1 uncultured Gemmatimonadaceae bacterium
GTGGTGGATGCGTTGGCGGCGGCCGTCGGCCAGCGCCAAACGCTCGAGTTCGTGCGCGAGGCGGGTGATGCCGAGAGCGGCCCGGTGGAGGGCGACATCGCTGCGCACGTGAGCAGAGCGTGAAGTACGGAAGCACAGACGATCACGAGCGGTCGAGTGGGCTCCCGACGCAGGCTGGGAGAACCGCGGGCTATTGACGTAGCTGTTTCCTTCCATGAGTTTCCAGCGCGACCACGGTCTGACACCTTACTGGTCCAGCACATAGAGGGGTTGCCTCACTTGGCCAACATTCCGGAGGACGACCGGGTCTTGCGACACGTGAACGTCCTCCTGTCTTGCGGTGAACGCCGTCGGGCGGATCGGCGCCGCCTCGGCCGGCGCAGGAGCGCGGTCCCCGTAGATGCAGACCGCCGGGCCATCCGCGACCGCCGCTCGGCGGTTCCCAGCAGAGAGAGCGCCCGGGCTCACCTGTTGAACGCCGCCCAGATCCTGATGCTCGCCTCCACGGATCCGATCTCCACCGACGTCAACGTGCACGCCGCGCTCCGGCGCGTGTGGCTCGCGCTGCGCGAGATGGATCTGGGAAACATCGGTAGTGCTAACGCCCCGGGTGGACGCGAGCGAAGCTAGTCGGCGAGTGAACTCGCCGCGCGGCATCTACCGCTAAAGCGGCGCCCGACGCCGGTTTACCGGCAGAAGCCGAGCCGCGAGTTCACTCGCGGACACCGCCAGCAGCCGACCCTCCAGTTCACTCCCGGATGCCGACCGTGGGCCGTCTCGGCCAACCCGCGCCGGCCTCGAATTCGCGCCGCGGGCCGAGGGGCCCCATCTTAGTTCATGGACCGCCGGGTCCCCCGACGTCCCACGTCCCGGGTACCCGGCGGTTCCCCTCGAGGCAGGTCGCCTCCGACGGCCAAGCGGACGTCGTGGCGTTCGGCAGGGGGGCCCCGGCCGGAGCATTCGGTTGCTGCCGGGACATCCCCCGCGAGCCGCGGAACCGAAGGGAGCAGGCAATGCGCGGCCGAGGCAAGACCAAGGCCCAGCTTGTCGAAGAGCTCGACGCCCTCCGATTGCAGCAGCGTGCGCTTCTCGACAGCACGTCGGACGCGATCATCACGACCGATCTGGATTTCGTCATCCAAGGCTGGAACAAGGCGGCCGAGGCGATGTACGGCTGGAGCGCCGAGGAGGCCATCGGCCGTCACACGTACGAAATCATCCCCCCAGAGCAAACCGATCAGAGGCGCGAGGACGCGCGCGCCCAACTGCGGGACACGGGCGCCTGGACCGGCGAGGTGGTTCAGACTCGGAACGATGGGACCCGAATCGTCGTTCACTCCACCGTCAATACCGTGATGGACGACGCTGGGCGTGCGACGACCGCGATCGCGATCAATCGCGACATCACCGCGCGCAAGTGCGCGGAGCTCAAGCTCGCCGAGAGCGAAATGCTGTTCAGGCAACTCGCAGAGCGAACTGTCGTCGGGATCTACGTCATCCAGGACGGGATGATGACGTACGTGAACCCGAGCCTGGCCACGATATTCGGCTATGAGCGCGAGGAAATCGTCGGCACGCTGACGCCCCGCGACCTGATTCACCCGGACGACATCGACGTCGTCATGAAGAAGATCGACGACCGCCAGGGCGGAGCAACGCAGAATCGGAGCGCCGTTTACCGGGCGCTGAGGAAAGACGGCTCGCTGATCTCCATCGAAGTCCACGGCCAGCGTATCGAGTTCGACGGCAAGCCCGCGGTCTTCGGGACCCTGATCGACGTCACTGAGCGCGTACGTTCCGACGAGCGTCTGCGACAGAGCGAATCCAGGTACCGGACCGTCGTCGCCAACGTCCGGGAGGGGATCCTCGTGGTCTCCGCCGGTCAGAAGCGCTACTACAACGATCGCGTCGCGGAGCTGCTCGGATACACCGCCGCGGAATACGGCGAGATGGAGTTCATGGCCACCGTGCATCCAGGCGATCGGGCCGAGGTGCTTCGCCGGTGGTCGTTGACGACGCAAGCTGGACGGACGACCTCCGATTTCGAATGCAGGGTCGTCACCAAGGAAGGCGAGGCGCGATGGATTCGCGTCGGTACTTCGCCCCTGACCTGGCAGGGCGAGGCGGCCACCATCGCGTTCATCGAGGACATCACCGAGCGGCGGAAGCTGAGGGAGGAAATCCTCGAGATCGCGAGTCGGGAGCGACGCCTGGTGGGACGGGAGCTGCACGACGGCATCGGACAGGATCTGGCGGGCGCGGGTCTCCTCGCCGCGGCGTTGGCCCAGAAGCTGGTGGCGCTGGATTCGCCGGCCGTATCCGAGGCCAGGGCTCTCGAGGTCCTGCTCGGCGCGACGGTGGTGAAAAGCCGGCAGCTCGCCCACGGTCTCCACCCCGTCGCGCTCGACACGGTCGGTTTGGATGGGGCCCTGGAGGAGCTGGCGGAGAGTACGAGCCGTGTGTTCGCGGTGCCGTGCACGACCGCGGTGCACCCCGACGTCGCCGTCAGCGACCCGAAGGTGGGCGAGTACGTCTTTCGTATCGCCCACGAAGCGGTCATGAACGCGGTGCTGCACGGCGAGCCTACGGCTGTCTCGATCGAGCTACGCCCTGCCCGACCGGGTGCGGCGCTCCTGATCGTCACCGACGACGGCACCGGACTGCCGTCCACGATGTCGCCCGGGACGGGCATCCGCATCATGGAGTTCCGGGCTCGCACCATCGGCGGCGCGCTCGAGGTGCGTCCCGGATCCGTCGGAGGAACGGAGGTTCGGTGCGAGTTCCCCACGACCGCGGCGGCCGCACCGTGACCGGGGATCCCACCCCGCACTCCGGCAAGGGCGCGCGCCCGGGTGCCGTCCGCATCCTGATCGTGGACGATCACCTCATCGTCCGCCAGGGCCTGCGGGAGCTGATTCAGCAGGAGGAGGATCTCGTCGTCTGTGGAGACGTCGGTGACATCGAGGCGGCACGCGCCGGCGTCACGGAATCCCGTCCGGACATGGCACTGATCGACATCTCGCTTGGCAAGGGCGATGGGATGAGCCTGATAACGGAGGTCCAGGCCTTGTGCCCCGACACGCGGGTGCTCGTCCTCTCGATGCACAGCGAGTCGCTGTACGCCCTGCGCTGTCTGCGAGCCGGAGCGCGGGGGTACATCATGAAGGAAGCAGGTTGGGGCTCCATCCTGGGGGCGATTCGGACGGTGCTGACCGGCGAGTTGTACGTCAGCGAGAAGATCCGCGCACACCTCCTCCATGACGCCGCCGAGGGGCGTGCGCCGAAAACGGACGTGGATGCGCTCAGCGATCGGGAGCTCTCCGTGTTCCGCCTCATCGGCGAAGGCTGCGGCACCGGCGAGATCGCCGCCGCGTTCAACGTGAGCCCCAAGACCGTCGAGACCTACCGCGAGCGCATCAAAGGGAAGCTCGGGCTCGCTAACGGGAGCGAGCTGGTGCGGCGTGCGGTGGCATGGGTGGTCGGGGAGCACCCCAGCTGAGTTCCACCAGCCTCGGACCGGTCCTTCACCTCCCGGTGCGCCGCTTCGGTCGAGCGGAAGGACGCGGCCCTCAAGCTCGGAAGTGCTCTATCCCGTTGCGCGCGAGCGAGATAGCAGGTTCCGGGCGCCGCAGATTCGTGACTGCGCCGACGCACGTCCCCTACTAGTACTAGTAGTTGTGCAACGGAGGACTCCGTCCCTTCTTAGAAGGGTCCCCTGTTTCGGGAGGCGCAGGATTGGCCCTCCGACTCGACTGGCGTTTGGGTGCGGTGCTGGTCTCACCGAGTGATGTAGGGAACCGCACCACAGCGTTTGTCGGGAGGCGACCGATTATGCCGCTCACGCCGCGGGCCTAGCTTATGATGCGACATTTTCGACGCACTGCGCTGGCCGCCGGTATCCGCAGCGTGTGCCGCTCGTTGCGGATGGCTCGCGCCCGGTTTTCCGGGCCCCGGTGTCTCTCCTGCGCCTGAGTCCGGAGTCCGTCGGAGGGCTGGAGGGGCCCATGGGAAGGCGCACTCCACGCATCGTCAGTGTCCTGCTCGTCCGTTTCCAGCCTCGGGAGCGGACCCGCCTGGTTGCCTTCATTCTCGTCATGGCCCTCATCACGGGCACCCTCGTTGCCGCCGCCCTCGTGAGCGGGTATCGGCTCGCGCTCGATGATCATCGCGCGGACCTGATGGCACTCGCCACGAGCCGGGCCCGACTCGTCGAGACCCTCCCCGCCACCTCCGCCGACGTGCAGGCATCGCTGCCGGACTTCTTTCGCGAGCACGAACCGACGGTGGAAATCGGCGGCACGACCGAAGTGACCCTCGCCACCATCCGCGGCGACTCCATCGTGTTCCTCCTTGTCCAGCGGGGATCCAGCGTCACCGCCTCCCCGCCTTTCTCTATCCGCTCCCCCTACGCCGAGCCGATGCGGAAGGCCCTGTCGGGGCAGTCCGGAGTGATGGTTGGGCGGGATTACCGTGGTATGCGCGTGCTGGCGGCCTACGAGCCGGTGGACGCGGGGTGGCGCGCCGGCGTCGTGGCGAAGATCGACCTGGCGGAGATCCGCGGGCCGTACATGCGAGCCGGTCTCGTCCTGGGAGGGATCGCGCTCGCCCTCATCGGTGTTGGGGCGGCCATTCTGATCCGCGTGGGGGGCCGGTACCAGCGCTCCCTCTCGGAAGGCGAAGCGCAGCTACGCGATCTCTACGAGCACTCTCCGGACAGTCATTTTTCCGTGGACCTCGCAACCGGAACCGTGTCGGCCTGCAACCGGACGCTGCTGGAGTTCCTGGGATGCGACCGAGACGAGGTGGTCGGGAAGCCGGTGAGCGATCTCTATCAACCGACCAGCGCGGCGGACGCCGCCCGAGCACATCGCACGATTGCCGCGGCGGGCGAGGTCCACGACGTCGAGCTGAGCGCGCGCCGCAAGAATGGCGCGACGTGCTGGATCAGCCTGGCCGGCCGCGCGCTGCACGATGAGATGGGAAACGCGCGCGCGCTTCGCGTGAGCTGGCGTGACATCACCGAGCGCAAGCAGGCGGAAGAGGGCCTCCGTCACGAGCGGGAGCGCGCGGAACACTTCCTCGACGTCGCCGCCGTCATGATCATCGCCCTCGACGCTCGAGGAGTGGTCACGCTGATCAACCGGAAGGGCTGTGACATTCTGGGCGGCGCGAGTGCAGACATCGTCGGCAGGAACTGGTTCGAGCACTTCGTACCGGCGGACCAGCGCGACGAGGTGAAGGACGTGTTCGGCCACCTCATGGCCGGAGATCTGCCCCCGTTGAAGGACTACGAGAATGAGGTGCTCCGGTTGGACGGTGGCAAGCGGCTGATCGCTTGGCGCAACTCACTCTTGCGGGATGCGGCCGGGCTTATCGTGGGAGTCCTCTCTTCCGGAGCGGACGTCACGGAGCGGAGACGGCTCGAGCGAGATGCGCTCATGGTTGCCGAGCGTGAGCGCGAGCGGATCGGACAGGACCTGCACGACGTCCTGGGGCAGCAGCTCACCGCGGCCAACCTGATGCTCGGCGTGATGGAGCGCACGCTGCGTCTGGGGACCGCGCCAACGCCGCAACAGCTGCTGGAGATTCGCACCCTGATCGAGGTCAGCCTGGCGCACGTGCGGTTCATCTCACACGGCTTCCTTCCCATTGCCGGAGGTGAAAACGGGCTCAACGATGCCCTGGCGGATCTGGCAGCCAATTCCCGGAAGCTGTTCGGCATCTCGTGCGTCGCTCCGGCGGATGACAGCCCCACCGTCGCGGACAGCCGCGTATGCACGCATCTCTATCACATCGCGCAGGAGGCGATCACCAACGCCATCCGCCATGGCGGCGCCACGTCGGTCGTTCTGGAATTGGAGCAATCCAACGAGCACCTCGTGCTCCGCATCGTGGACGACGGCAGCGGCGTCCCCGACCTCTCCCACGTGGACGGGGGCAGGGGCATCCAGATCATGCGGACCAGAGCGGCGATGATCGGCGCGAGCCTCACGGTCACGCCGGGGCCGGCCAATGGCACGGTCGTGTGCTGTACGCTGCCCAGTCGGCCGCGCGGCCGGAGACGACATGGCCCGCAAGCCTCCTGACCGGCCGACCCCGGGGAGCACCCGCGTGCTCCTGATCGACGACCACGCCGTGGTGCGGCGCGGCCTCGCGGTCCTCATCTCCCAACAGCCGGGGCTGTCCGCGTGCGGCGAAGCCGGGACGGCGGCCGAGGCCCTCGCGGCGGTGAAAGCCCTGCGGCCCGACATTGCCATCGTGGACATCGCGCTCGGCGGCACCGACGGGCTCGCGCTGATCGAACAGATCAAGGCCCAGTGGCCCGAAGTCGGGATTCTGGCGCTCTCCATGCACAGCGACACGTTGTACGCCGAGCGGGCCACGCGCGCGGGGGCCAGCGGATATTTGATGAAGGAGCAGGCCGCGGACGCGCTCGTTACCGCCCTCCGGCGCATTGCCGACGGCGGCGTCTACCTCAGCGACGAGACCCAGGCGCGGATGGTCCGGCGGCTGTTCCGCGGCGGGCCGGGCGGTGACGTACCGACGATCGACACGCTGTCGGATCGGGAGCTGACGGTCTTCCAGCTCCTCGGTTCCGGGTCCACCACGCGTCAGATCGCGACCCAGCTGCATCTCAGCCTCAAGACGGTCCAGTCCCATATGGAGCACATCAAGCAGAAGCTCTCCCTGACGTCCGCCACCGCGCTCGTGCGCTACGCCACGCTGTGGATCGAGCACGAGCGAGGCGGTTGACCCGGACCGTACCGCCATCGGACGCCGTCCGGTGTTGCCGTAGGACCCTACCCCACACCCGGCCATGGGCCGGATCTCACCCCCCGACGCCGCGACCGCCCGATGGTACCGGATGGTGCCGTGCGCCATCGTGCGCACAGGTCGTAACACGCCCGGTCATGTCACATCATGCAACAGCGTGGCGCCATGAAACCATCGAGTACGCGAATACTGATCATCGACGACTCGGATCTCATTCGAGAGTTGCTACGCCAGATCCTCGGCGGGATCGAGGGCGTCGAGATCGTGGGGGAGGCCACGAACGGCGAGACCGGCGTCGCGCGGGTACAGGAACTCAGGCCCGACATCGTGACGCTGGACCTGCGGCTGAACGGAACGAGTGGGGTGGACGTGCTGCAGCAGATCCAGGCGCTGCCGGACCCGCCTAGGGTGATCGTTGTGACGGACTATCCGTTCTCGTCGTCCCGGCGTCGCTGTTTGGCGCTCGGTGCGGCGCATTTTCTCGACAAGGCTTCGGAGATACCCAAGCTCGTGGACCTGATCCGCGCACATCAGCAGGGAACCGCCGCATGACGGGCCCGACGGTGGTGCCGGCCCCGGTGACGGGGCGCACGGATCACCCCGTCATCACGGATGCCGCGCAGACACCGTTGATCCTCGTGGTGGACGACGAGCCGGCGATCCGGTTGGGCGTCGCGAGGGCGCTCAAGCGCGAGGGGCTGGACGTGGCGATGGAGGCGACCGGTGAGGCCGCGCTCGAGACGGTGCGGTTGCTCAAGCCCGACCTGGTGCTCCTGGATGTGGGACTACCGGGCATGGACGGGTACGCGGTGTGCCGCGGCATCAAGGAGGATCTCGAGACCCGCCTGACGCCGGTCGTGCTGCTCACCGGCCGCAGCGCTCTCGGGGACCGCGTACTCGGTCTCGAAGCCGGCGCGGATGATTTTCTCACCAAGCCAGCCGACCGGAGCGAGTTGCTGGCGCGCGTGCGGTCATCGCTCAAAACCAAGCAGTTCACCGACGAGCTGGAGTATGCCGAATCCGTGCTCTTCACGCTCGCCCGCAGCATCGAGGGGCGTGACGCGTCCACCGAGGGCCACTGCGAACGGCTCTCGGCCTACGCCACGGCGCTGGGGCGGCACCTGGGG
>CAYWNR010000148.1:0-7855 GCA_964459705.1 uncultured Gemmatimonadaceae bacterium
GACCTTGTTCGTGCTCTCGCTGCCCTCCACGGGGCCGCCACGCCTCATTCGCGCGACGTACGGTACCCCTGATCCGCCTGGTGCCGACCGCTGTGCAGGAAACTCGATGTGATGTAGGGAATCCGATAGCGGCTAGCCGTCCTACCATCTACCGTCATCAGCTATCGGCTGCAAACGACCGAAAGGGACCCTTCCATGGCGTCTACAGCGCGTGTGGCCCCCTGCCCAAATTGCGGAGGTTCAAACCTCTATCGGAGCGTGCGCGGGATCAGCTCCGGCGGCGGGTACGCGCCCAATTACCTGCCGGGACTGGGCGGCTTCTTCGTCTCTGGACGGTTCCACCTCGTGGTGTGTCGCGATTGTGGACTGACGCGGTTCTTCGCGAACAAGGACTCGACGGAGCGGCTGGCCGACTCCTCGAAATGGGAGAGAGCCTAGGGATTGGCAATTGACGATTGGCGACCGAGTCAGCAGTCCGAGTTCGCATTCTGCCTTCTGCGTTCTCCTATTCTGCACTCTGCTATTGTGACCAACATCGTTGTCGCGGCCGAGGCACCTGGGTACTCTGTCGCAACCGCACGCCGGAGCGCTGATGAATCGCCCGTCCCTCGTTGTCGTAGCCGCCGCGACTCTCGTGGGTGCCGCCTGCGGCGGTGCCAAGCGCGCGCCCACACCCACACCCGCCGCGGCGCCCCCCGTAGCGGTCAAGGCTATGCCGCAGCTTCCTGACCTCTCCAAGGTCCGCGTGTTCACCAAGCCCATCGTCGGCACACCGACGAGCAAGCGAGGGGTCACGAGCGCCAGGCTGGTCCGGCTCGGAGACCTCAAGTACCCGCAGCGCGCGTGGGACCAGGGGCTCCAGGGATGGGCGGTCTACGACTTCGTCGTGGCCAAGGACGGACGCGTCGATCAGGACTACGTTCGGCTGGTCGCGGTGTCGGATTCGATCTTCCGGAAGCCGGCGGAGGCTGCCGTTCGCGCGGCGCGGTTCAAACCCGCCAGCCTGCGCGGCCAGAACGTGGCATCACTGGTACGCCTGCCCGTCTACTTCTCGATGGAGCGGCCGGCCAAGGTGCCCTGAGACCCGGTGTGACCAGCAGTCCCCGGTACTCGCTCGTCATCCCGCCTATGACATGGGGACTGGCACCACTTCACGATGCCCCCGCGACTGGTCGGGAGCATGCTGCGCGGGAACTACCAACTGGCGCGGCGCTACTGGTACGAAGCGCGCTGAGCGCCCGGCGCCTCACCCCTTCGCGCCGCGCTCCGCTTCGGCGATGATGGCAATTCCACCCCGCACGTTCTGGTGCACCCGCACCGTTACGCTCCGCGGGCTGATGGCATAGACGACGTCATCGGCAATGCGCGCCGCCAGGGTCTCGCAGAACGCTCCCTCATCCCGATACGACCAGAGGTAGTACTTCACCGCCTTCGACTCGAGGCAGCGCTCCGCCGGCTCGTACTCGATCTCTACGGCCCCGAAGTCCGGTTGCCCCGTCTTGGGACACACGGACGTGAACTCCGTGGCCTCGAGATGGATGTGTTGCACGTCGGGAGCGGGAAACGACTCGCGCTTGAGCACCTCGCGTGCCTCGGCGGGGTTCGTGGGACGGGGGAGTGGCCCGACGGCTGGGAGCTTGGTCATATCCGAGAATCTAGGGGGATGACGGGATGGACGGGATCCTCTCTACACCTACTGCCCTCACTGCCCTCACTACCCTCTCTGCCCTCTCTGCCCTCTCTGCCCGCTCTGCCCTCTCTGCGAAACGATAGCGGGAGACGCGGGAGAGGCGAGCTGGCGGGAAGGTGCGCCGGTCTACATTCTCTAGCAGATGCCAGAGACCTCCCAGTCGCTCTCCATCGTCCGCCACTCGAACGGGCTCATCACGATCATCAAGGGACGGCCCCCACGTCTTGGTGCCGGTCGCGGGTTGGGGCTCCCCGCGGTCGTGGGACTCGTCGGCGGCGTTCTGGTTTGGCAGATCGCGCCAGTGCTGGGATGGCAACTATCAGCGCTCGACACGTTCGGCGTTCCCGTGCTCCTCGCCGGACTCGGTTTCGCCGTCGTCCGCCTGTGGCAACACCTTCGTCAACCCGACCGGGTCGAGTTGGATTGGCGACGCGAAGAACTGCGCGCGTACGATCGAAGTGGCGTCACGACAACGCCGTTCGCGGAAGTCAGAGGGGTGACCGTCACGTCTCGCTGGGCTGATGAAAAAAGCGGTGACCTCGCGTTTGCGGTCGTTGCCAAGACGGCCGGCCAGAGACTCCTGCTGGTGGGTCACTTCGAAGTCGAAGAAGCAGCGCGGGAATGGGCAGCGGAACTGAACGCGCTCCTCGGCGCTAACGAACCCTCACTGCCCTGACTGCCCTCACTGCCCAGGGATGACGGGATGCCCGGATCCCCCTACCTTTCGCCAGTGCCCCAGCCAGCCGCCGTTGTTCTACTCTCGGGTGGTGTCGATTCCACTACCACGCTCGCCGTAGCCAAGGCGCGCGGATTTGCGCCGCATGCCTTGACCCTCTCCTACGGACAGCGGCATGCGGTGGAACTCGAGGCCGCGCGGCGTGTCGCCGCGGCGCTGGGGGTCGCCGAGCACAAGGTGCTGCGGCTGGATCTGCGCGCCTTCGGTGGCTCGGCGCTCACCGCGGACATTCCGGTCCCCAAGGACCGCTCGCCCTCGCAGATCGGCCACGGGATTCCGGTGACCTACGTCCCCGCCCGCAATACCATCTTCCTCTCCCTCGCCCTCGCGTGGGCCGAGACGATCGGCGCGTGGGACCTCTTCCTCGGTGTGAACGCCCTCGACTACTCGGGCTACCCCGACTGCCGCCCGGAGTACATCGCGGCGTTCGAGCAGCTCGCGAACCTCGGAACCAAGGCGGGCGTGTCGAGCATGCGGAAGTTCACGGTACACACGCCGCTGATTCGCATGTCCAAGCGTGAGATCCTCCACACCGGACTCAACCTCGGCGTGGACTACGCCCTCACCGTGAGCTGCTACGATCCGGATGAAGCCGGGGAAGCATGCGGGGCCTGCGACGCCTGCTTGCTCCGCCTCAAAGGCTTCGCCGAGTTGGGTATGCCGGATCCGGCGCCGTACCGCACGGGCACGCTGACCGCATGAGCTACGCGGTGAAGGAGGTCTACTTCACGCTCCAGGGGGAGGGCCATCATCAGGGTCGCCCGTCGGTGTTCGTGCGGTTCGCCGGCTGCAACATGTGGAGCGGGTTGGAGAAGGACCGGGCTACCGCCCTCTGCGGATTCTGCGATACGCAATTCGTGGGGACCGACGGCCCCGGCGGTGGGCGGTTCGAGACCCCGGAAGAGCTGGCCGACAACGTGGCCGCGGCCTGGCCCAGCCTCCTGGCGGACGAGCGGTTCGTCGTCTGCACGGGTGGCGAGCCGCTGCTCCAACTCGATCCGCCCCTCACCGCCGCCTTTCACAAGCAGGGCTTCACGGTCGCCATCGAGACCAATGGCACGATCCCGGTCCCGGACGGCGTGGATTGGGTCTGCGTCAGCCCCAAGGCCCGCGGAGAGCTCGTCGTCACCACCGGCGACGAGCTGAAGCTGGTGTACCCCCAGGAGGGGGCCGGACCCGAGCGGTACATAGATCTCGCCTTCACGTACCACTCGCTTCAGCCAATGGATGGGCCGGACCGCGACCGCAACACCGCCCTCGTCCATGCGTATGTCGCGGACCACCCCGAATGGCAGGTGAGCTTGCAGATGCACAAGCTGCTCGGGTTGCCCTGAGGGGGGAGTGGGGGCAGTGAGGGCAGTCGAGCAAGCATCTCAGCCCGCCACATGCCGTCGATCCCGTCTATCTCGTTATCCTACAATGACTTATTGTCAGGAACAGGCTCCCAGAACGCGTTAGGGACCCTACTAGTACTAGTAGTTACGCTGGCGCGGCCTTCTTCCCACTATTCAGCGGGAGTCGGAAGCGCCGTCGATCTACCCCCCCAACGCGCTCCGTTGGCTGAGCGCGGTCACAACGCTTCCGGCTCCCTTCTCGCCGTCTAGCCGTCTAGCCGTCTGACCGTCTAGCTTTTCTCATGCCTCGCGCCGCCATCATGCCGGGCCCTCGAAAGGCCATCGAAGTACGGGACTTCCCTAGTCCGGACCTCGAGCCGGGCGCGGTCTTGCTCGAGACCGTGGCGAGCGAGGTGTGCGGGACGGATGTCCACCTTCATCACGGGCGGCTCGCTGGTGTCCCCTTCCCCATCATCCCGGGACACGTGAGCGTTGGCAAGGTGGCGGCCGCGAACGGGATCCACGTGGATGCCCTTGGAACGCCGCTGGCCGAGGGCGATCTCGCCACGTTCTATGACGTCCACGAGACGTGCGGACAGTGCTTCTATTGTCTCGTGGCCAAGCAACCCAACCGCTGCCCTTCGCGCCGCGTCTACGGCATCACCTACTCGGCCGAGGACGGTCTCCTCGGCGGATGGGCCGAGCAGATCTACTTGAAGCCCGGGGTCAAGATTCTCAAGCTCGCCGAGGGACTCACCGCCGACGAGGTGATCGGCGGGGGATGCGGATTGTTCACCGGGTTCGCCGCGGTCGACCGGGCGGACATCGCGATGGGTGATACCGTGGTGGTTCAGGGTACGGGCCCGGTCGGCCTCGCGACCGCGGCGTTCGCCGGACTCCGCGGGGCCGGTGCGGTGGTGGTCATTGGGGCTCCAGCCGCGCGGCTGGAGATGGCGATGACGTTCGGCGCCGACGCGGCCCTCTCGATCGAGCGCTGTCCCCCACACGAGCGGGACGCGGCGGTGCGCGAGCGCACCGCCGGCCGCGGCGCGGACGTCGTGATCGAAGCGACCGGCAACCCGGCGGCCGTGCCCGAGGGTCTCCGCCTGCTGCGGGATGGCGGCACATACGTCATTGCCGGCCACTACACGGACGTCGGCACGGCGACCGTGAACTTCCACACCGACGTGAACCGCAAGCACGCGGACATCCGCGGGCAGTGGGGCACCGAGTTCCGGCATGTGGCGCGCGCGCTCACCCTGCTCGCTCGGCACCGCGACCGGCTCCCGTTCGCGAGCGTGATCGGCGGGCGGTACGGACTGACGGATGCGGGGCGAGCCCTCGCCGATGTCGAGGCGCTGCGCGTGACCAAGGCCGTGATCATGCCGAACGGAAACGGCGAGGGAGCCTAGACCAACCGCCCGCGCCTAAGTACGCGTGGATGGTGCCCCAGTGTCAGAGATCCGCATCATCCCACAACCTCGTCATCCCGTCTCACTTCTCCCATCATGGAATCCCCAACCCAGCTCGAGACGTTCCTGTTCGACCTCGACGGCACGCTGCTCGACTCGATCGACCTCATCATGCAGTCGTACCGCCACACGATGCTCGTACACCGGGGCACCGCCCCCGACGACGCCGTGTGGCTCACGGGACTCGGCACGCCGCTCCGCGTCCAGTTCGCCCGGGTGAGCGACGACCCGGCGGAGGTCGAGGCGATGGTGCAGACGTACCGCGAATACAACCTCGCGAACCACGATCAAATGGTCCGCCCGTTCGAGGGAATCGTCCCAGCGGTGACGGCCCTGGCCGCGCGCGGTCGCCTCGGGCTCGTGACCTCGAAGTTCCGAGATGGGGCCCTGCGTGGACTCAAGGTGGCGGGCCTGGAAGCGCACATTCGCGTGATCGTCGGCGCCGACGACGTCACGCACCCCAAACCCGACGCCGAGCCGGTTCGGCTCGCGATGGAACGACTTGGCGCCGATCCCGCCACGACCGTGTTCGTCGGCGATTCGCCGCACGACCTGGCAGCCGGCCGCGCGGCGGGCGTGCGAACCGCGGCCGTGTTGTGGGGCCCGTTCCCGCGCGAGCTGCTCGCCGCCCAACAGCCTGACTACTGGATCCGGTCTCCCCCGGAACTCACGACCCTGTAGACAACCGGCCCCCTCACCCCTTTCATCTCGGCGTCCGACCAGCCACGTTGACGGACATGGATGCCGTGACAACCTGGATGGAAAGCGCGACCACCCAGCAGCGCATCGCTTCCTCGCTGACGGTCATCGCGCTCCTGTGGCTGCTGCGACGATTGGTGCTCAGCGTCGTCTGGCGCCGCGTCTCGGACGTCCGGATCCGCTACCGTTGGCGGAAGACCGCGAGCTACATCGCCGTTCCCCTGGGATTCCTGGTCATTGGCCGGATCTGGTTCGAGGGCATCGGCTCCATCGCGACGTTCCTCGGCCTCGTCTCCGCGGGTATTGCGATCGCGCTCAAAGACATCCTGGTGAACCTCGCGGGCTGGGTGTTCATCCTGTGGCGGCGGCCGTTCGAGGTCGGTGACCGGATTCAGACCGGGGAGCACGCGGGCGACGTCATCGATATCCGCATCTTCCAGTTCTCGCTGCTGGAGATCGGGAACTGGGTGCATGCGGACCAGAGCACCGGCCGGGTCATTCACATCCCGAACGGGCGCGTGCTTACCGAGGTCGTCGCGAACTTCAGCAAGGGGTTCCAGTACATCTGGAACGAGATTCCGGTGCTGGTGACCTTCGAGAGCGATTGGGAGAAGGCCAAGAGCATTCTCCTTCGCACCGCGGAAACCCATGCGGCCCATCTGACCGAGGCAGCCCAATCACAGCTCAAGGAAGTCTCGCGACGCTTCCTCATTTTTTATCAGACGCTCACTCCCACGGTGTATACGAGTGTCGTGGACAGCGGCGTGCTCCTCACCATGCGGTACCTCTGCTCGCCTCGGGAGCGTCGTGGCACGACCCAGGCCATCTGGGAAGACGTCCTCCGGGAGTTCGCGAGCCACGACGACATCGATTTCGCCTACCCGACCCAACGGTTCTTCGATAACCTCACCGAAGGGAAGACGCCGAGCTGAAACTCCAACCTTCCGAGCCCGTTTGAGGTCTAAAGGCACGGATACTGGCAGTTTCCCGTCGCTTTCCGGAGGCCCGATGACCCCAAGAGTCCATTCCCCGGCCGCCCTGCTCGCCGCCGGCCTGCTGGCGGTCCCCGTCGTACTCGGGGCACAACAAGCCGAACGGTTCGAGCTTACCGGTGACCGCATCGCGATCTTCAACCTGGCCGGCTCCGCGACCGTCGAGGCCGGCACGGGCTCGGCCGTCGTCGTGGAAGTCCGTCGGGGCGGGGCGGACGCCGGCCAACTCGAGATCCAGCGCGGGCCGATCTCCGGGGCGGAGACCCTCCGCATCCGCTACCCCGACAACGACATCGTCTACCCAGGGCGTGACCGTTGGTCCGGAAGCACCCAGATCCGGGTGCACGAGGACGGGACGTTCGGCTGGAGTGACGAATCCGGCGGCTCGCGGGTGCGCGTCCGGTCCTCCGGCTCGGGCGTCGAAGCCTACGCCGATCTCCGGATCCTGGTCCCGCATGGCAAGCGGGTGGAGGTCTATCTGGCCGTCGGGGAGATGTCGGCGTCTGGCGTGGACGGCCGACTGCGGCTCGATGGGAGCAGCACCCGGGTCACGACCTCCCGGACGAGCGGCGACCTCGTGGTGGATGTCGGCTCCGGCAGCGTGGACGTGAACGGCCACACCGGCGACGCCTCGATCGACACGGGATCGGGCTCGGTAGGCGTGGCGACGATGCGTGGGGACGCGCTCTCGGTCGACACCGGCTCCGGCCACGTCGAGGTGACGGACGTTGCGGTCAGCCGGCTCAACATCGACACGGGATCCGGACGCGTCCGGGCAACCGGGCTCGCCGCTGACGACATCCAGGTGGACACCGGCAGTGGCTCCGTCGGCCTCACCTGCACCCGCGTGCCACGGGACATCAACGTGGATACCGGATCGGGCTCGGTCGATATCCAGGTCCCTGACGGGCTCAACGCGACCGTCGATCTCG
>CAYWNR010000149.1:0-7845 GCA_964459705.1 uncultured Gemmatimonadaceae bacterium
ATTCCGGTGCTCACGGCCGCTGAGGCGGCGGCGTGGGATGACCGGGCCCGCTCGCAGGCGGGCATCCCCAGTCGCGTCCTCATGGAAGCGGCTGGGCGGGCGGCGGCAGCGGTGATCGCGCGCGAGTTTGCCTCGGCGCTTCCCGGCGGCGTGCTCGTCGCGGCGGGACCGGGGAACAACGGAGGCGATGGCTGGGTCATCGCGCGCGCGCTCCATGCCGTGGGCGTGCGCGTCTGGGCGACGGACCTGCCGCGGGACCGATCGCCGGATTGCGAAGCCAATCGGACGCTTGCTTTGGCTGACGGGATCGAGCTCGTCGAGCCGGGCATTCGTTGGCCGTCCGCCGGCTTGATCGTCGACGCGTTGCTCGGGACTGGCGCGTCCGAGGCGCCGAAAGGCCCGCTCGCCGAGTTGGCGCGCCAGGTGGCGGACCACGGCGCGCCGATCGCGGCCATCGATGGCCCCACCGGTCTCGACCTCAGCACGGGCATCGCTCATGGCCCCGTTCGGGCGGCCCTCACCGTCACGTTCGGTGGGCTCAGACGCGGTCACCTGCTCGCTCGCGATTGGGTCGGACGCGTCGTCGTGGTGGAGATGGGCTTCCCGCCCGCCGATTGCTCCTGGCCGTGCTTCGTCACGGATGGGTGGGCCCGCGCGATGCTGCCGGGGTTCGCGCCCGCCATGCACAAAGGCGACCGCGGCCGGGTGCTCGTCATTGGCGGGGACGTGGGAATGGCCGGCGCCGCCATGCACGTGGCCCGCACGGCATTCGCGTGCGGGACCGGTCTGGTGAAGCTGGCGCTGCCAGCGCCGTCCTTGGCCGCGGCTCAAGGGAATCTGCCCGACGCGCTCACCGTGACCACCGCGCTCGGTCCGGCCATCGAGCCCGAGCTGGCCGAGGCCTTGGCGTGGGCCGACGCCGTGGTGCTGGGACCGGGGCTCGGACGCGGAGACCAGCGGACCGCGTTCGCGCGCGCGGTCTTGGAACGCGCGGCCGTTCCGGTCGTGCTCGACGCCGACGCCCTCCATGTTGACGGCCTCTTCGGCGTCGGCACGGCTCCTCGCGTGCTGACGCCGCACCCCGGCGAGTTTGCGGCGCAGTTCCCAGCGCTTGCCAACTCGGGGCGCGATGACCGCTTCGCCGCGCCGTCGGCGGCGCTCGCCGCAATTGCGGCCGCCCTCCCGGCTGGCACACCGGCGGCAGTGCTGCTCAAGGGGGTCCCGACGGTCGTGGCCGGCACGACGGGCGTGCGGGTCATCGCCGCCGGGAACCCGGCGCTGGCCACGGGCGGCAGCGGCGATCTGCTCGCGGGCACCATTGGGAGCTTCCTGGCACGCGGCCTCGATCCGCTCGACGCGGCGGCGCTCGGCTCGTATGTGTTGGGTACGGCCGCGGACCTCGTGGTGGAACGCCGCGGCGTGCGCGCCACGCGGCCAGAGGATGTTGCGGCGACGTACCCCGTGGTGTGGGACCGGTGGTCGCGTCCGGTCGCCCCCACGACGCCCGTGCTCCTCACGCTCGATCCCCCCGCGCTGTCGTGATCCGGGCGCTCGCCCCAGCGCTGCTCCTGGTTGTCGGTGCCGCTGTGCCCGTGACGGCACAGTCGCATCTCTGGCGCGAAGACGAACGCGTCATCGTCACCGACCTGAGCGTGATCCAGGCCATCGCCGCGAGTGAAACGCGCGTCTACGTCGCCGGTACCGACGCCCTCGGCCTGTACGACCATCGCTTCCATCAGTGGGCGCCACCCGTGACGGCATTCGACGGGTACCCGCAGGAGCCGATCACGGTGGCCCTGGCCGATCCGAGTGAGGAGGCGGTGTGGCTCGGGACCGCCAGCGGCGTAATCCGTTACCGGCCCATGCTCCGCGAGTTTGAGCGGTTCATCGTCCCTGGAGGTGCCCGCGACCTCGCGTTCGATCGGGATGATCCGTTTCGCGGGCTCTTCATTCTCGCGGCCGGTGGGTGGCAGCTCCTCTCGCGCGGCGCGTTCTCGACCACGCCGTCGTCCCCCCCCAAGTCCAGCGTCCACCCGCTGCGTGCAGGCGAACTCGACACGCGCATCCCGTTCCTTCAGACCATGGGGGCCGCCGCGCTGCTCGATGAGCGGTTGCGCCAGTTCCGCTTCACGAGCGCTGCCCAGGTGCCGAATACCGAGGTGTATTTCCTCGGAACGAACGGCATGGGCATCGTCAAAGTGGATCCGCTCGTCGCCACCATCGAGCCTGTTCCCTATGGGCTCTTGAACCCGGGAGCGAGCGCGCTGCTGTCGGTCGAGCATGGCGTGTGGGTGGGCTCCGACGAGCGGGCGCCGCGACCGGGCCTGACGTTCGTCTCCGACGACCTGCAGCAGTTCGCGTATGAGGAGGGCCCTCGCGGCACGGGATTCCGGGCGTCGGTGGTGCGTGGGTTGGCCCTTCGCGGCACCGAGGTGTGGGCGGCCACCGATCAGGGCATCGTGCGCGTCGAACCCGGCGGGACGACGCGACGAGTGCAACACGTCGATGGACTGCCCGACAACGAGACCTATGCGCTCGCGGTCTCGCCGACCCGTCTGTGGGTGGCCACGGCCCGGGGACTCGCCTACGTGCCCGCGGATACGGTTCGGGTCCAGCGGACGGAGGGCCCGGCGGTGCCGGCGCTGGCGGTGGTCGCGGCCGGGGATTCCGCCTGGGTGGGACTGACGGAAGGACTGGGGCTGGCGTTGCCCGATGGTCAGGTATTCCTAGCGCCAGGCGGAGACACGCTTCCCGAGCTGCGCGAACCCATCGTCGCCGTCGCGCTCCGCGCCGACACCCTCGTGGTTGCGACGGTCAACCGACTCCTGTGGCGCGCCGGAGCCGGTCCATGGGTCATCGAACGCATTCTCGGAGAAGTCGCGCCTATCAGTACGATGGTGGCGGATTCGGGCGGCTTGTGGGTGGGCGGAGAGGTCGGGCTGGCGCGCGTGCGCCTGGCCACCCACGTGGTACGCGGCTTCCCCGTGCCGCGCGACATACCGGCGGCTGTGCGAGGGATTGCCGCCACCGCGCGATACGTGTGGGTGGCGACGGAAAACGGCTTGGTACGGTTCAGCCGCGAGGCGGTCGACCGATGACGGCGCTTGGTCCGGGAAACGAGTTCGATCGGCTGCGCGCGGCGTTCGGTCGGCTCGGTGCACGTCTCGTCGGTGCCGGCGACGACGCGGCGCTGGTGACGGTCGATGGCGTGGACCTCGCGCTCTCCTGTGACCTCGCCGTCGAGAACGAACACTTCCGGCTCGCCTGGCTGTCGGCGCGAGAAATCGGGTGGCGGGCGGCCGCGGCCGCGCTCTCGGACCTGGCCGCGGTGGCCGCGGATCCGCTCGGCGTGCTCGCGGCGGTGGGCGTCCCTGAGGGACGGGAAGGGGAGTTCTTTCAGGAGCTGATGGAGGGAATTGCCGATGCCGCGACGTCGGTCGGCGCGGTCGTCTGGGGTGGTGACCTCGTGCGCGCGGCGCAGGTGACGGTGGACGTCACCGTCGTGGGACGGGCGGCGCGACCCGTGCGGCGGAGTGGCGCACAACCGGGTGATGGTGTGTGGGTGAGCGGCCGGCTGGGCGCGCCGCGCGCGGCCGTCGAGGCGTGGGAGCGAGGGGAGACGCCCACGCCCGCGTTCCGTGAACGGTTCGCGCGTCCGGTCCCGCGCGTGCGCGAGGCCACGTGGTTGCGAGCGCATGGGGCCGCCGCCATGATCGATATCAGCGACGGGCTCGTTGGCGATGCCGGCCACCTCGCGGCGGCGTCGGGAGTGGCGCTGGCGATCGATGCGGGGCGGGTGCCGGTACACTCGGCGGTCCAGGCGGTCCAGGCGGTCCAGGCGGCCCCGGCGGCCCCGGCGGCCCCGGCGGACATTTCACTCATGATGGCTTTGACCGGTGGCGAGGAATACGAGTTGCTCGTGGTGTTGCCGCCGGACTTCGGCGTGGCGGCGGCGGATGCGTTCGGGGAGCGGTTCGGTCTGCCGCTCACGCGCATCGGTGATGTGGTAGAAGGATCTGGCGTCACGGTCCTGCGCGGCGGCAAGTCCGTTCCAATCGTTGGCGGCTATTCGCACTTCTAGAGCGGCTCGAGAGGCATGCTTCGTCAAATTTGGTGCACGCTCCGATACTACGTGGCCATCCTGCCGCTCACGCTGTGGCATGCGGGCCTGGCGGTCGGGGGCGGCCTGCTGCGCGTGCCGTGGCGCCGAGGCGGCGTGTACGATCAGACGCAGGCGAACTGGGCTCGGCGGTTACTGAAAGCCGCCGGGACGCCCGTCACGCTCGTGGGGTACGAGCGCGTCCCACGCGATCAGCCCGTCGTGTTTGTCAGCAACCACCAATCGTGGTTCGACATTCTGGCGCTTGCCGGTACGATCCCGGGGACGCTGCGCTTCGTGGCCAAGAAGGAGATGCGGAACATCCCGCTGCTCGGTCAGGCCATGAAGGCCGCGGGGCACATCTACATCGACCGGCAAAACCGCGCGCAGGCCATTGAAGCGTTCGAGGAGGTTGCCGGCTGGATCCGCGACGGCCTCTCGACGGTGATCTTTCCCGAAGGCACGCGTAGCCGCACCGGTCGCCTTCTCCCGTTCAAGAAGGGACCATTTGTGCTGGCGCTCGCGGCGCAGGTACCGCTCGTGCCGGTGTACGTCGCCAACACGTTCCAGATCCTGCCCAAGGCGCATCTCCTCCTCCGGCCTCGACCGATCACGATCTACTTCGACGAGCCCATCCCCACCGCGGGCATGACCTACGAGCGTCGCGAGGAGTTGCTCCGGCGGTCGCACGCGGCCATCCTGCGAATGCGGGCGGCGTCCGAAGACGCGGTGTTCGATCGGGAATAGGCGGTCGACGCGGTCGAGGCGGACCCGACTGGCTCAGAGCTTCCCTAGGGGTGAGCGGAGTTGGTCCTTAGCACCCGCGCTCGCGAGCAGTGTTGCGCTAGCCGCGGACGTTGCGCCCGTACGCCTTGGCCGCGCCAAACGCCATCAACAGTCCGGCCACGAGCACGGTGGCGGCGTAGTCCCAGGGGCGGGGACCGCGTTGCGGGAGCGGTCCGAACTGGCGGTCGAGCCAGTCGTACGTCCAGGTCCCGACATCGAGGCCAAAGGCGGACGCGAACGCGCTGTCCACCGGCAGCGACGATGTCCAGAAGCGACGGAAACGGTCTGGTCCCATCTCGTTCTCGAGATCGCTGAGCAGTCCGCTGAAGCCCGAGGCCCCCCACCAGCTTGTGAGGAACGCGTTCGTGCCGAGCCGGATGGACCCCGACCGGTCCAGATCGGGATGGAGCAGCCAGGATCGGCACCCGCTCGATGAACCCTGAACGCACGCGCTCAATTCGTACTGTCGGTCGTCCATCAGGTTTCGGACGACTCCCGGTTGGAATACCTTCACGCGCACAGCGCTCTTGCCTTGACCAAGCCGCCAGCCACCGTCCACGAGCCACGCATGTATGGTCGGTCCCGGGGTTCCGTACGCGGCCACAAACCGGCAAAGACCGAACGCCGTCTGCTCGCTGAGGCGCTCGGGTCCCATGAAGGCGCGCAGACGCTCCATCACGACGAGATTCCTGAAGTCGTGGATGGCCAGACAGGCGAACGGCCCCGCGGCGGAGTCGATTGCGACAATGGTGGCACTGGACGACGGGCGCAGGCGCCGCCGCTCCCGAGTCACGGTGCGCCGGTCTGGCGTGTCGACTAATATGGCGGCGAGAATGGGCCCTCCAGTACCACGCGCCTCGCTTGCCTGCGTCACCTGCCCAGTTTGTTCGGCGAGCCACCGTTTCCACGTGTCAGGGACGTTAGGGGCCGACACGCCGAGAGGCCCTTCCACGCGCCCGAGCGCGTTCGCCAGCGAGTCGCGGCGCTGGAGAAACCTGAGGGTCTCGTACGCGGACGCGAGGTCCCGAGCCGTACGGGACGCCTCCCGCGTGAGCCGCAGCTCAGGGTCGTTCCGCGTCTGCTCCATACGCGCGAGGCGCGTCCGGCGAAGCGATGTCGCCGCCGGTGGGAGCTTCGCGACGCCTACGAGGCCGCAGGCGCAGACGACGAGGGCAGCAGCCCGGCCTACCCCAAGCGCCATCGAGTGCTCCGCAACGAGAGAACTCCCGCAACAATGATGACCAGCAACGATGTCCCCGCCGCGGCGGTTCCAACCCCCGTGCTCGGCGGCTCGGCCTCGAGCACCCGCGTGTGCCACACGTGGATCAGGGAATCCAGCGGGGCGTTCGCGGCCGCCGCGAGTCGGTCGGCCAGAGGGGCTGTCGTATCCGCCACGAGCCGCGCGAACGTGCCGTCGCCGCCCAGGCTCCGCGCCACGAAGACCACCGACCGCTTGGTGCGTGCCGACAGGAAGTTGGGAAGCGGGAGGGGCATGGTGCTGAGGAGAGCGAGACAGGCGTTGTCCGATTGGTCGTCGGTGCATTCACGGAGCAACCTGCCTGGCTCCGTCAGTTGCGGCGCCTTTGCGGAGCGCAGGTAACGCAAATGGCGGGAAACCCATACCCGCCGCCCCGCGGCGTCAAACAAATCGAGCCATGGGTCTGCCACCGTATCGAGTCCGAGAATGTCCATACACGAGGGGACCCTCCCCTCGAAGCAGCGTGTTGCGGCCACCATCGGCGACGTCACGAGATCGAGGTAAGCCCCCTGGAGATCCTCGTCCGACGACCGCCACCAATCCGCCCACACCCGGAGCGTGCTGCCCCCGATCTGACTCAGGTGCTCCTCGCCGGCGGCGCGCACGATGTCGTCGATCACGAGTGGCGGATCCGTCCAGGTAGCCCGGCGCCGGGTGATCACCCACCCGTCCAGCAGCCGGCGGTCCTCGGGGCCGAGACGGCGCTCCAGCTCAGCGAGTGCCTCGCGTACCACTATGGCCGCTCCTGACCGGGCTTCTGGCCTCAGTACCACGCGGATGCCTTCGACCTCGATCGTGTCCATGCGCTGCCGAATGCTGTCCAGCGCCGCGTCCAGCGTCCGCAACCGCGTGGTGAGCGACGCGATCCGCTCGCGCTGCTCGGCGACGGTTTGCGCGTGCGCGACCGACGCGGCCCAGCCGAGGAAGACGGTGATGACGGCGCAGCGGTGACCGAGACTAGACATTGATCAACAGCCACGGCTCGAACAGGAGCCGGAACGGGCCCGGCAGATCGGCGACCCGGAATGCGAGGTCAAGCACGTTTGGGCCGCCGACGAGCGTGATCAACTGACTGAGCACGATAATGGCGACCGGTACGATGCCGACGACGATCGCGGTCGTGCGGATCGTGCCGGAGGCCAGGGCAAAGAAGAACGCGTAGCCGAGTAGGAGGGCGAACGCGAAGCGGATCGCGATCGCGGTTGGATAGGCGTGGAGACCCACCGGAATCGTGCTGGCCGCTGTCGCGACCAGCGCGCCAACCCACAGCATGACGACTACCGGCACGAGCAGGACGGCGCCGGCCGCTAGACGGAGGAGTGTGTAATGCCAGCGGGGAAGGGGGAGCGAAAGGGCGTACACGTGGTTGCCGCGGTGGTCGGGCGCCCAGATCAGCAACGCCATCGCCACCCCGGCGCCGAGTGCCAGAATCGGATAGAACGTCCCTATGATCTCCACCCTCGCCATCATGTTGACGACATCCACCGCGTCCGGATCGATCAGACCGGCATCCTGCACGGTGAGCACGGGGAGCGCAAAGCCGGCAATCGTGGCAACGATGACAGCCCACACCGACCACTTCCACTGGGTCCGCAGGACTTCCCGGAACATGGCTACTCCCGCTCCCGTCGAGTTCGCGCCGTGCGAAGGAGCTCGACGAACCCCTCCTCGAGATCCAGATCCATCACCTCCGCCAGCTCGG
>CAYWNR010000150.1:0-7840 GCA_964459705.1 uncultured Gemmatimonadaceae bacterium
GGGCGCAGGGACCGTAGATGACGCGCCCCTGGTCGGCCGCGCGCGAGCGGCTCGTCGCGCAAATCCCCGCCCTCCAGCCCGAGCACCAGACCTACCGCTGGATCGTGTTGGCCGCGGTGATGATCGGCACCTTCATGGCGGTCCTCGACGCCACCATCGTGAACGTGGCGCTCTCGAAGATGATGGCCGCCTTCGGAGTGTCGGTGGACCGGGTCGAGTGGATCCTCACGGCCTACCTCCTCGTGTTCGGCGTCATGCTCCCCACGTCCGGCTGGCTGGCGGACCGCTGGGGCTACAAGACGATGTTCCTGATGGGGCTGTTCCTGTTCACGCTCGGGTCGTTCCTGTGCAGCCTGTCGTGGAGCATCGACGTGTTGATCGCGTTCCGGATCCTCCAAGGATCGGGGGCGGGGCTCCTGATGCCGATCGGGATGGCGATCATCACGCGGGAGTTCCCTCCGGAAAAGCGGGGTGTGGCCCTTGGATTCTGGTCCGTGGCGGCCTCGGCCTCGGTCTCCCTCGGCCCGACTGTCGGCGGCTACCTGATCGATCACTACTCCTGGCACACCATCTTCGACGTCAACATCCCGGTGGGCATCATCGGGATGATGGCCTCGGCCATCATCCTGCGGAATCGCCGCCGGCCCGATGTCGGCCGGTTCGACATCGTGGGCTTTTTCGCGCTCACCACCTGCCTGACGGCGCTCCTGCTCGCGCTGGCCAGCGGGAACTCCGCCTGGAACACAGGCGGCTGGTCGTCGCGGTTCATCGTGACGTGTCTGGCGGTGGCGCTCGTCGGCCTCCTGGCGTTCATCATGGCCGAGTCGAACGTGCGACACCCGCTGATCCAGATGCGGCTGTTTCGGAATTTCAATTTCGCGATGAGCAACGTCGTGTTGTTCATCTTTGGGATCGGCATGTTCGGCAGCAACTTCCTGCTGCCCATCTACCTCCAGAACTCGCTGGGGTACACGCCGTTTCAGGCGGGGCTGGTGTTCCTGCCGGTCGGGGTGCTCTTGGGGCTCACGGCCCCCTTCGCGGGCATCTTCTCGGACAGGTACGACGCGCGCGTACCAATTGTCCTGGGGCTCGTCCTGTTGGCGTGGACGTTCTATCGCTTCAGCTCCCTGTCGCTCTACTCGGAGAAGTGGGACATCCTCTTCCCGCTCTACGTGCGCGGCGTCGCGATGGGGCTGATCTTCTCACCGCTCACGACGGTCTCCATTTCCGAGATCGCGAACCGTGACATGGCGCAGGCCTCGGGTCTCGTGAACGTCATCCGCCAGATCGGCGGCAGCTTTGGCGTCGCGGCGTTCGGAACGGTCTTCACCCGGCGGACGATCTACCACGCCGCCATGTATGGCGACCAACTGAATCCCTACTCCGAGGCCTTTCGGCAGATCGCAGGCCGTCTTGGTGCCTTCGCCGCGCACGTGACCGGCACCACGGCGTCGGTGGCGGCCAACCAGGCGAAGGCGATGGTGGGGATGTTCGTCCAGAATCAAGCGTTCGTCCGGGCGGTGGATGACGTATTCGTGCTGGCGGGTATCACGCTGACGGTGGCGTTGGTACCCGCCCTGATGCTGCGCGCGCACCATCGGCGCATGGCGGGCAAAGCGATGGCGGTCGATTGACCACGGACTGCCGCAACCGAAGTCGGTGAATGACGATGCGATACACGATAGTAGGTCTGTACTTCCTGTGGGCGACCGCGGTGCCGACACTGATGGCGCAGACGCCGGTTCCCGACTCTCTGTCCCTCGACTCGGCCATCGCGCGCGTGCTCGCGACCTATCCCGCGGTGCAACAGGCGTCGCGTGGCGTCCTCGCATCGCAATCACGGGTGCAGGGCAGTCGGAGCGCCTACTACCCGGAGGTGAAGGGTGAGGGCTCGTACACGCGGGTGGAGCCGGTGCCCAGCATCGACATCCCCGGGCAGGGCGCGTTGAAGCTCTTCCCCGCGAACAACTACGACGCGCATGTCGCGGTGCGCCAAACGGTCTACGATTTCGGCAAGCGGGCGACGGAGGTGGAGTATTCGAAGTCGTTCGAGCAGACCGCCGACCACAACGTGGAGTTCGTACAAGCGGCGCTCGCGTTCGAAACCATCCGGAGCTTCTACGCCATTCTGTATCTCGAACGCAGCTTGGACGTGCAGGACGAACAGATCACCTCCTTGAGCCGCCATCTGGACGTGACACGGGAAAAAGTGCGGACAGGGAGCGCGACCGACTTCGAAGTGCTGACGACGCAGGTCCGGGTTGCGACGGCGCAGAGCCAACGCGTGGACGTGGCGAACGCGCTGGAGCGGGAACAGGTCCGGCTGCGAGGTCTCATGGGCCTGCCGCCGGACGCTCCCGTGTACCCGGCGGGGACGTTCGCCGTGACCGCACCCGAGCTACGCCTGGACTCGCTGGTGACGCTGGCGCTGGCCCAGCGACCAGAAGTCAAGCTGGCGCGCGACGCGGAAGCGACCGCCGGCATCCAGCGGCAGCTCGCGTCGCTCGGCGATCGCCCCTCGGTGAAGGTGGCGGCCGAGTTGGGCGTGAAGAACGGCTACGTTCCCGATTTGAACCAGGCCCGGGGAAACTGGAACGCCGGCGTGCAAGTGGAAGTGCCCATCTTCAACGGCTTTCGTACGCGGAACCGCGTCGCCGAGAATGAGGCAGCCGTCGATGCCGCGCGGGATCACACCCAGGACATCGAGCGGCGGGTCGCCACCGAGGTGCAACAGGCGATGGCCGACGTCCGCGCGAGCCGGCAGCAGATGGAAACCTCGGAGCTGCAGGTGCAACAGGCGGAGGCGGCCGTGTCGATGGCGGAAGTCCGCTACGACGCCGGTGTGATCACCAACCTGGACGTGCTGGACGCCCAGACCTCACTCGAAGCCGCGCGCCTGGTGTGGCTCAAGGCGCGCTACGACTTCGTGCGCAGTCGCTTCGAGCTAGATCGCGCGCTGGGGAATCGGGTGTGGGAGGGGCAGGGAAGGCAGTAAGGGCAGTAAGGGCAGAGGGTGGATCGCCGGCTGGGAACGTGATGTTTCCGTCCGCCGGTCCGCCGGTCCGCCGGGTCCGCCGGGTCCGCCGGGTCCGCCGGGTCCGCCGGGTCCGCCGGCGCGCATGATCTTCACGATGCCGGTGCCCGGATCATTCCTCGTTCGTACGCGGCTCGATCCCAAGTTCGAGCGCGGGCGGCTCGTCCTGGACGAGGTACTCGAACTCCGCCCGAAAGTCCGGCAGGTGCATTCCGCACGTCGCCGCGAAACGCGCCAGCTCGTGCGGGTCCTCGAAGTCGTCTCTCCGGAGCCGGATCATGTACCGGCGCGCAATCGCGTAGCGTGTCGAGTTGATGTCCACGAGCCGGATGCGCGTTCGCCCGGTGGCGGGGTCGAGCATCGAGGCGAAGGGCACGGGCACGAACACACCCGCCTGCATCGAGATCATCACACCGTTCCCGCCCGCGATCAGGTATTTCGCGGCGCAGTAGCCGAGGTCGCGCGCGTACTCCATGTCCATCGGGATGGGATCCGCGCAGCGCAACTCGTATCCGATGTTCTTGGCCACGATGGTGGCCTTGAGCTTCAGCGCCTTCAGGCGCTTGGCGACCTGCGCCTTGAGGATCTCGCCGATGTTCACCTCGGCAATCCGGAGGTTGCCGTGCGTATCGCGCTCCGCTTCCTCGATCTGCGTGAGATCCTCGGGATCCATGTCCAGTACCAGGCCCTCGGCGATCACGGCCACGCCGTCCCGCCGTCCGTAGGACATCCGCTTGACGATGGCGCCCACCAGGGTGTCCACGATGGTCTTGAGCCGGATGCGGCGACCCTGAAACTCCTCGGGGATAAGAGTGAGCGTGGCGCCGGCCGCCTTCCCGATGCCGAGCGCGAGGTGCCCGGCCTTGCGACCCATCGCGATCACGAAATACCACCGTGACGTCGTCCAGGCGTCCACCATGAGGTTCTTGACGATATCCACGCCAAAGTGGCGCGCCGTCTGGAACCCGAAGGTGTCCACGTACGGAGGCATGTCGAGGTCGTTGTCGATGGTCTTCGGCACGTGGACCACGTTGATCCGGCCAGCCGCCTTCTCCTCGAGCTTCATGGCGGAAAACGCCGTATCGTCGCCGCCGATCGTGACGAGCTGGGCCACGTTGAGGCGGAGCAGGGAGATGACCGATTGCTCCAGGTGCGCGGGGTCCTTGGTCGGATTGGCCCGCGAGATCCCGATATGCGAGCCGCCGCGAAAGTGGATCCGGCTGATATCGTCGATTTCGAGCGGCGTGACGTGTTCGATGTCGCCACGCATGATCCACTCGAACCCGTCGCGGAGGCCGAGTACTTCGACCCCCTCGAGCCGAGCGCGAATGGTCGCCGCCCCAATGACGGCGTTGATGCCGGGGGCCGGGCCCCCGCCTACGAGAATCGCGAGGTTACGTCGCTGCATGTCTCCGCCTTCCGGGGAACGCGGTCCCGATGCACCGCGGTGGCTGAAGCCTACCGGAGGGCCGGGTGCTCGCTCAAGGGGTGGCGCTCAGAAGATCCAGCCGAGGCGCGTCTTGAGAATCGTCTGATCGCCCATATCCGTGGCGGCAAGGCCCACGCCGACGTTCCACACGATGTCGTTCGTCAAACTGACGTCGCCGCCCAGAAAGAACAGATGGACCTGCTGATTCGACGGTAACAGGTCGGTCACGGACCCGAGCGAGCCGTAGTACTCCACGCTCACGTCCACGGGCGGAATCACGGTCACCGCGAGGCGTGCGCCGGGCTCGAAGTCCCAGCCTTCGCTCGTGCCGGGCCCCTTGAGCGCGTGGCCGACGACCGGGTTCACGTCGATCTGGACGGGTCCGAACGCCTTCTCGATGACGGGCCGGACCTCGAGCGTGACCGAATTCTCCTCGTACGTCGGTCTCGGGAACCCGACCTCGAGGCTCAGGCTGAGTCCCACCGGCAGGTGCCACTCTTCCGGGGCGCTGACGCGCGGTCGCAAACGCCACCCGGCGAAATCGGGTCCGTCGCCAGGGAGGTTGGCGAGTACCAGGTATCCGGCCATTTCGAAGAACGGCGTGATGCCCCGTGTCAGCTCGAACGTCAGGTGGGTCTGATGCTCGGTCGGCGCCACGTCCCCCACGCCCACCGTTGAACCCTTCGCCACATAGTTCAGATGGGTCTCCAGATCCCAACGGCCCGCTGGAACGGTGGCGTACTCGTAGACCTGGATTTCGAACGCGTCCTGCGCGCACAGGGGCGCTGACAGGACCAACAGAAGCAGCGGAGCGATTCGGGCCGACATCACAGGTTGTCATTCCTCGCTGGGGGCAGCCGAGTGTAACACGTGCTTCGCCTGCCGCAAGGTGGGCCGGCATTCGGCGCCGGGCCAACCCTCAACACAGGTGGATCCAGCGCGTAGTATTGCGTAGCACACCTCTGGCCCGCCGGCGATTGCCGACGGATCCATCCTTGCAACGCCCGACTCTGATCACGCCATGCTCACCGTATCCACGATGCTCGCTACGATCGCCCTCGGCCTCACAACGGCGCCCGCCCGCCCTCTCGGCCACGCCACCAGCGCCGACACGCTCCGTGGCCGGGTGGAGGACCTGGCTGGTAGGCCCCTCGCGGGGGCGGCAATCACGGTCGTGGAGGTCGGCCTCGGCACCACTACGGACGCCAACGGCGTGTTTGTCATTCCCGACCTGGCCGCCGGACGGTACTCCCTGTTGGCGCGACTCACGGGCTACAAGCCGATGCTGCTCGCGATCTCTTTGCCAGCGACCGGCGACGTGATCATCCAGCTCACGGCACGTGCCTTCGAGCTGCCGCCGGTGACCGTGACCGCGACGCGGAGTCCGGTGGACCCGCGGCTCGCGACCATGCCGGTGGACGAGCTGGGGCCCGAAAGCCTGCGTCGGGAGAATGGCGTCTCCCTCGCGCACGCAGTGGAGGGACTAGCGGGCGTGCACACGCTCTCGACCGGCGAGCAGGTTGGCAAGCCGGTCATCCGTGGTCTGTCGGGGAGTCGCGTGTTGGTCTTGGCGGATGCCCTGCGGCTCGAAGACTACTCGTGGAGCGATGAAGATGGACCGTCTGTGGATGCCCGCTTGGCCGATCGGGTTGAGGTCATCCGGGGCCCGGCGAGCATGCTCTACGGCTCCGACGCAATGGGAGGGGTCGTCAACGTCGTGTCCGCTCCGCTCCCCAACGGCATCGGTCGGTCGCCGTTCCTGCATGGCGGCCTGGAAGCGTACGGCGCCAGCAACAACCGTGAGACGGGAGGCGTGCTCCGTCTCGAGGGAGCGTCGGGGGCGTTCGGATGGCGGGCCATGGGGGTGGGGCGGTTTGCCGAGGAATTCCACACGCCCGATGGGCCGGTTGAGAATACGGGGTTCGGATCGGTATCCGGTGAAGCGGCAGCCGGACTCCGTGGCGCGTGGGGTAACGCCACGGTGCGCTACACGCATTTCGGGGGGGAATTCAAGTTGCTCGAGGCCGACGGGCCTCCTGGTGGCGTGGATCCGGGTGAGGAAGAGGGGCCGGAGCGGAAGCTGGGCGATGAGCGCGTGCAGCTCAGCGGCAACTTCCCGCTTGCCGAGCGGGCGAGGCTCGAAGTCAAGACGCAGTGGCAGCGTCACTCCCTGATCGAGGTGGGTGACACAGCCGGTGCGGCGCCCGGCCAGGAAACGACGCAATTCGATCTGCTGCTGAACACCATGACCGCCGACGTGATGGCGCATCAGGAGATCGGCTCCCACGTCGTGCAGATCGTCGGGGTGTCGGGCATCCTTCAGAGCAGCGACTCGCGTGGTCCTGAGCCCATCGTTCCGGATGATCGGGTTCGCTCCGGGGCCCTGTTCGCGCTCGAACAGGTTGCGGTCGGACCGGTGCAGGTGTCGGTGGGTGGCCGGGTGGACGTGCGCCGACTCGAGGTGGATCCCAACAGGGTGCTCGGGAATGTGGCGGACACGCGGAAGTACTCCGTCGTGAGTGCGTCCGGCGGCGCGGCCTACACGCCGATGCCGGGCATTACGATTCGCGCAAACGTAGGTCGCGCCTGGCGAGCACCGACGGTGTTCGAGCTGTACAGCAACGGTCCGCGGATCGGCGAGGCACTCTATGAAATCGGCCGCGCCGACCTCACACCGGAATCGAGCCTGAATCTCGATGGCGGGGTGGAGTTCGAGACGCACGTGTTCCGGCTCTCCGTGTCCGCGTACCGCAACCGCATCGGCGACTTCATCTTCCTCGCGCCCACCGACCAGTTCCAGGGCGGGCTCCGCATCTACGAACACGACCAGGCGCCCGCTGTCTTGTGGGGTGGGGAGGCGGCGCTCGACGTGCGTCCCATAGAGCCGCTCACGCTGCGCGGGCGTGCCGACTACGTCTACGGAGCGAATCTCTCGACGCACGAGCCGCTGCCGCTCATGCCGCCGCCATCCGGCGCCCTCGGTGCCGAGCTGGCGAGCGCTGACGCTGGATGGATCGGTCGGAGCTACGTCAACGTCGAGACGGAAGTGTTCGCCAAGCAGACTCGACTCTCGACCTTCGACGTTCCGACCGATGGCTACGCGCTCGTCAACGTCGGCGGCGGGATTTCGCCGCGTGTGGGCGGCCGGACGCTGCACCTCGACGTTCAAGTGCACAACCTGCTCGACCAGGCGTATCGCAACTACCTGAGTCGCTACAAGGAGTTCGCGCTCAATCCCGGCCGGAACGTCGTGGTTCGGCTTGGGACGGCGTTCTAGGGAAGCTCTGGACAGGTCCGTGAGCAGGGAGTCGTCACCGCCACCCGGCATCCGCGAGTGAACTCGCGGCTCGGCGCCTGCCGGTACACCGGCGTCATTC
>CAYWNR010000151.1:0-6329 GCA_964459705.1 uncultured Gemmatimonadaceae bacterium
AGCCGGCGTTCTTCGCGGGATCGCTCTTGTCCGTCCCGAACTCGTAGAAGTTGTTGTACGTCGTCACATCCTTGAACGGCGTCAGCTTGTCGTCCGCGCCGGGGGCCGCGGCCGCGTGGGCGTCCTTGCCGCCCCCGCAGGCCGCCAGAAGCGCCGGGGGCAAGACACCGGCCGCAATCGCGCCCGACGTCGTGCGGATGAACTCCCGCCGGGTACGGTACAGGCGTTCATCGGTGATCTCACTCGCTCGGATGTCCGGGGGACGTCGGATCAGCATCTCCATCACTCCGTAACTGGTTCCAGGTCGGGCCACCTCTCAAACACGAGTAGCCCTCCGAGGGTTCCCGTCAAGCGGCGGTTGGTATCGGCCGCAATGTGAGTAGCACCGTGGTGCCCCGCCCTTCGGCGCTCTGCACCGCGATTTGCCCTCCCCAAGACTCCACGAGTCGCAGGCAGATCGCCAGCCCAAGCCCGACTCCGCTGGTCGTAGTCGAGAACCGCGGCTCGAAAATCCGTCGCAGGTCGTTGGCCGGGATCCCCCGCCCGTTGTCTTCGACCGCCACTTCGACACCATCCGCCATCGCACCTACGCGCACGGTGACCCCGGTGGCGCCGGCCCCGCGTGCGTTTTCGATGAGGTTGATCAGCACTTCCTTCAACTCATCGCGGCGCGCGAGCGCCTGGACCGGCACGCCGACGACCTGCACGCCTTGTCCGCCGATCACGTACAGGGCCGCGGCGTCCTGCGCCACCGCGAGCACGTCCGCCGGCCCCAGCGGCTCGGCGCCCGACGGCGGAGCGCCGAACCGGGAGAACGTCCGCGCGATGGCGTCGAGGCGTTCGATTTCGGCGAGAATCTGGCGGCTCGTTTGGTGGAGGGTGTCGGCGTAATCGCCGCGCGGCGCGTCGTACGCGCGCTGGAGGTGCTGAATCCCCAGCCGAATAGGGGTCAGCGGGTTCTTGATCTCGTGCGCCACCTGGCGGGCCAACTCCCCCCAGGCCAACACGCGCACGGCCTGGGCGAGGTCGGTCACGTCGTCAAGAGCCACGACCCACCCGCTCGCGCCCCCAACGAGCGGGGCCATCTGCGCGCGGATCTGCCGCTCGCCGAGGGCGAACTCCTGCGACTCACCCGTTTCCGCCCCGACCTTGGCCCCGCGCACCCAGTCCCACACGGGCGCCCATTCCGGCGGACTCAGCTCCGGCAACGGATCGCCGGCGTGAAGCACGACGCCGAGCAACTCCTCCGCGCGAGGGTTCGACGTGAGCACATGGAACGTTTCGTCCACGGCAACGACCCCGGTCGCCACGTTGCGCAGCACCGCCGCTGTCCGTTGGCGCTGGGTCACCAGCGCCGCCCGCGATGCGTGGACGTCGTCGGCCATTCGCTCGAACGCCTCCATTACGGGCGCGAACTCGTCCGGCACGTCCGCCGCGAAGGGGACCGGCAGGTCCCCACGGCCCACCCGCTCCGCCGCCCGCTGCAGGGCTTGCACCGGTGTCGCAAGCGCCCGGGCCGCGAGGCCACCTAGCAGGAACGCCGCTGCGAAGCCGCCGAGGGTCACGAGCATCAACCCGAGCACCAGGTCCTGTTCATTCCGCAGGACGTCGGGATCTTCGAGGAGTCGGGGCGCCGCCAGTACGGGCGCCGGCCCGAGCGCCTCGGTGAGTCGGCGATAGCCCACCCGCGTGAGGCGCCCGGCAATCCGCTCATCCGCCTCATAGTCCGATTGCGCGCCGGTGCGGATGCCCATCGCCACGTTCATCGGGAGGTAGCGATCCAGCGCCCCGAACTCGTCCAGGATCGGCACGCTGGTCGCCTGCAATTCGTTGGCATCGTAGAACAGGAGATCGGCGTCGAGGTGGTTGGCCAGACCGGCGATCACGGCATCCGGCGCGGGCGGAGCGGTTACGAGCGCGCCAGCGTCGCTGACCGCCTCGACGAGTGTCTGCCGCGTCGCGATGTCGCGGCCATGGCGTGCCTCCTCCCGCAACCGGGCGGCGATCCACCCCGCGAAGACCACCGTCGGCACGACGGAGAACACGGCAAACGCCACCGCCAGCCGGCGCCGGTACGAGGGGCGGGCCAGCAGATCCCGCAGGCGTGCGCGAAGCACCGGTCGGCTCGCGACGTGGCGCGCGAGGAGCCAGAGCAGCACGACGACCGCCAGGTCCACCACCACGACCAGCGCCCCGCGGACCCCGAGGCTCGATGGCGTACCCAACGGCACCTCGGCAACGAGACGACGGGGACCGCTATCACCATCCACCTCCGTGGTGCCAACGGCGCTCCGACCCTCTCGTCGCCAGTGAACGCGTTCCCCGGTGGTCATGGGAACGGACGGCCCCAACGCGAGGGTGTAGGGCGCCGGGAGGGCCGGCTCGCCGCGCAGGAAGCGCGCGACCCGCACCGGCGGAATCAGCCGACTGCGAGGGCCGAGCCCGACGGTCACCACCACCTCCCCCTCGATCGGCACTGCCAGCACGTAGTGGGTTCCGCGGATGCGGGGCACCGTGCGCACGATGGGGTCACCACGCTCCAACGCCGCCCGCGCGGCGGCCGCTAAGAGCGCCGGTGGCAAGTCGAGATCGCCCAGCGCCAGCCGCGCCGCCTCCGTCCCGTCGGCGCGCCATAACGACAGCACGGCGGGATAGCGATCCGTCTCCAACGGCGAACGCTTCCACAGGCGATACAGCTCCGCCGAGGTTCGCGGGGCGGGCCCCGCGAAGGACGATCCAAACCGCTCGAGCAGTCCCAGCGCGATTGGATCGCCCTCCTGGCGCACTCCAGCAATATCCCGCTCGGCGAGCAGGACCCTCCCGTCCCCCACGGCGCCCCACGTCCACACGGCCGACAAGATGCCGCTCACGATCGCCGCGCCGGCGAGGCGCCACCGCAGTTCGGATGGCAGCGCGGCGGCTACGAACACGGGCACCCAGGCCAACGCGTACCAAACGGGCCACCCGCCCACTGGCGACCACGTCGAGAACCCGAGGATCGCCAGGGCGCCCGCCGCCACTACCACCACCACCGGGACGACCGCCGGCGGCCGTCGGACACCCGCGAGCCCGGCGAGCCAGCCGGCCAGGATCAGCAGCGTCACGCCGGCAACCGCCAGCGGGACCTGCCACGTGAGCCACAGGGAGAGGCCCGCCCCGTCGGTTGGTGGCGTGATTCCGGAGGCGAGCGTCCGGAGAACAAAGGGTGTGAGTCCCGCAAGGCCCGCAACGCCGACGAGGGCGGGCGACATCCGTCGTCGGGGGCTGGGTAGCAGGAGGACGGCCACGAACCCGACCGTCGCGGTAGCAAGGAGTGCCCCAGAGGATGCCGAGAGGGGGCCGAGGAGCTCCACGAAGTACGTCGCCGACGAGAACGCGAATCCGAACGGGAGGACACGACCGGCGGGGGTGAGCGCGAGCACCGCGGCGAGGATCCCGAGACCAAGTGCGCGACCGGCGGTGGTCCCAAAGGCGATGAGCACCACCAGCAGCGCGAGGGACCCGGCCGCCGTCCACGCCGTCCCCCGCACCATCAGCGCCTGCCGATACGCCCCCTGGGACGGAGGAACCATCCGAACGCTGAATAGGGTGTCGGGCACGACATCCGTGGCGGAGCATGCCGGTACGCAGTAGTCGAAGACGTCCGCCACCTGGGGACCGCCGCCCGGCGGGTAGACCTCGAGTCCGACGCCCGTGGCGCGGGCAAAGCGTGCGCTGAGCGCGTTATCCGCGTCCGGCACCACCGAATCGGCGGCGAGCAGCACGTGCGCGACCACGAAGCGGCCCCCCGGGCCCTGGCGACCAGCCGAAAGCACCGCGTAGAATGGGGTGATGCGAACGCCGAGCCCGATCCTGCGATCAAGCGCGACCCGATGGCGACCGCTCCACGCCCAGGGGCGCCCCGCTTCGTCGAACACGACGACACCACGCTCTGGTCCCCGCCCCCTGGTGGTCCGATCGAGCTGGTCCACCGCGTCGGCGAGATCGGTGCCGGCTGCTCCGACGCCGGCGTCCGCAAGCGCCCGCACACGCGTCACGGCCTCGGACAGTTCGCCATCGAGCCGACGGCCCGCGGCCGCTACGAGCCGCCAACGGACCCCCGTCGAGTCATCCGCCCATGCGTGCTCGGCGCGCCCGACACCGGTGGACGTCCGCAACGCCGCGCCGACTCCCACCAGGACCGCGGCCCCGAGGACGAGTCCGACCGCCCGTCGCGACCGAGCGGCCAAGACGATCGCCGCCAGCCCGAGGACGAGGGCGACCAGCGCCACCGCGAGACTCGATGTCCGAAGCCATGCGGCCAAGGCCGCCGCGGACCCCGCAGCCGTGAGCTCCCAGTGAGCGACACGCCAAGTCACAACCGACCCCTGCGTCTCAAGTACCTCCGCCCCGCCGAGGTTCGGGAGATCCTCGCCCGCGATGCGCGGCTCATCGTGCCCGTCGGCACGACGGAGCAACACGGGCCTCATCTACCGATCGGGGCTGATACCATCCTCATCGAGCGACTCTCGGAGGATCTGTCCACCGAGTTCGGCGTGCTGGTGGCCCCGACGCTGGAATATGGCGTCAACGCCTCCACCCGCGCCTCCTACCCTGGCAACGCGTCGGTCCGGCGGAAGACGCTCCACCGCTTCATGAATGACCTCGTGGGCTCGTGGGAAGATGGCGGGGTCGAGCAATTCGTGATCCTGACCGCCCACGGCCACGACCCGCATCAGGAGGCCCTGAGCACGCTCCGCACCCAGCGAGCAACCATTCGCACGGTCGATATCTTCGCGGTCCGACTCCCCGGGGACGACGCCAAACTTCCCATCCATGGGGGCGCGCTCGACACCTCGCTGCTCCTCCACGTCGACGGCCGGCTGGTCAAGCTCGACGACGCCGAGGACTACGTGCCGACCGCACGGAGCCTGCGCGCCTGGCGCACAGGCGCTCGGGGCTCGATCCCGCCGGAAAGCCCCGGCTCGGTCGGCCGCCCGACCCGCGCGTCGGCGGAGCTGGGTGAGCGTCTCTACGCGTTTATCTATGAACGGATCGCCACGCGCGTCTTTGGCCGGTCCAGCACGCCCCTCGCGGTTCCCCGGATGGCCCCATGAACGCAGAACTTCGCCCCCTCCTGGTTTCGCTCGCCCTCGGCACCCTGCCCCTCACCGCTGGTGCTCAGACGGTCAGGAGCGACAGCGCTCGTCTCGTGGTGACGCAGGCCGGGCGCCCGATTGGGACGGAAGACTTCGCCCTGCGGATCGGCACCGGCTCGGACGGCTCGCCCGGCGCCAGCTTCGTTGCCACGACGAACGGGGACTCGGAGTCCCTTCGCGTGGTGGTGGCGGCCGGGGCCCGCCGCATCACGATCCGGGTGGCGTCCGCGGCCGGGGAGGCGGCCCGCGAGTACCCGGGGGGCTCCACGTCGCTGGCAGTCGACGAACGGGTGTTGTCACTGTTCGCGCTGGTAGCTCGTGTGGACCCGGGACCAATCACGGTGTTCGGGCCCCCGCCCGGAGGACGGCGATCGGCGTCGCTCACCGAGGTCGGGCAGGATCGGTTCCCCGGGGCCCCCCAGCCGCTCCGCCATCTGGAGCTCCGCTCTGGCGCGGATGTGGTGGACATCTGGCTCGATCCTCAAGGACGCCTCATCCGCGTGGCGATTCCGTCCCGGGAACTGGTGGCCGAGCGCGTGACCCAACCGTGACCGGCCGGAGCGGCCGGTGATGTCCCACCCTGAAACTTTCCCCTGCGGGTGGCGTAGTTTTCCCCCAAAGACACACTACGCCACGGCTGTGGGGGAAACTCATGCGCGCACTTGGTCTTACAGTCATCCTGGTCGCCACCGGTACCGTCTGCCTGGCGGCCCAACAGCCAGTTCTGCCGTCCGTCCCGCAGGAGCTCAGCCTTGCGGACGCGGTTGACCTGGCCCTCCACTACAACCCGAGCTACCGGCAGGTCGCAAACGACCGTTCCTCGGCCGCCTGGGGGGTCCGGAACGCCTACACCCAGCTGTTTCTCCCGTCGCTGAGCACCAGCATGGGCTTCAACTACCGTGGCGCCGGCTCGCAGACCTTCCTGACCCAGGAGTTCAACCAGGGGTCGCCCACGATCGGCTCGGACTACGGGATCAGCATCAGCTGGCAGCTCTCGGGAACGACGCTCACGCAGCCGGGCCTCGCCAAGGCCCAGCGGCGCGCGACCTTTGCCAACATCGACGGCGCCCAGGTGAATCTCCGGGCGGCGGTGCAACAGCAGTATCTCGCGGTCCTGCAGGCGCAGGCCCAGGTCGAGATCGCGCAGGTGCAGGTAACACGCAACGAGGAGTTCCTGCGGCTCGCCCAGGC
>CAYWNR010000151.1:6429-7833 GCA_964459705.1 uncultured Gemmatimonadaceae bacterium
GCGAACAACGTGTTCCCCTTCAACTTCAAGGGGCAGCCGTTCTCGGCGCGCGTGTCGCTGTCCCTGCCGATCTTCACCCAATTCGGGCGGGAATCGCGGATCTCGGACGCCGCGCAGCGGGCCGACGACGCCCGGGAACAGGTGGATGCCCGACGGCTGCAGGTGCGGACGGGGGTGAGTCAGGCGTACTACACGCTCGACGCCGCCTACCAGACCATCGGCATCCAGCAGTCCAACCGCGTGGCGGCGGGCGAGCAATTGCGACTGGCCACCGAACGGTATCGCGTGGGATCGGGGACCTTCTTTGAGCTGTTGGACGCGCAGGTCGCGTCTCAGCGGGCCGAAGCGGACTACATCAACGCCATCTACGTTTATCATCGGGCGATCGCCAGCTTGGAAGCGGCGGTCGGTCGCCCGTTGCGCTAGCAGAGAGGACGCGGGGACAATCCATGACTCGGAAGCGATTGTTGATTGGCGGTAGCATCACCGTCGTCGTGCTGCTCGCGGGGTTCCGCGTAGTGCGCGGCCGCGGCGACAAGGGTGTCGAGGTGCGCCTCGAAGCGGTGGCCCGTCGTAATCTCGTCTCGACGGTCACGGCGAGCGGGAAGGTCCAGCCGCAGTCCAAAGTGGACGTCAGCTCCGACATCACCGGCCGGATCATCGAGCTGGCGGTGAAGGAAGGGGACCGCGTCAAGCGCGGCGACCTGCTGATCCGCATCGATGCCTCGACGTTCGAGGCGACGGTGGCGCGCGCGGAGGCCGGGCTGGCGTCGGCACGGGCCGCGGCCGTGCAGTCCGAGGCCAACCGCGGCCAGGCGGAGCGGGCGCTCCGCCGGGCGCGCGAACTGCGGACGCAGAGCCAGAATCTCGTGTCCGACGAGCAGCTCGAGCAGGCCGAGACCCAGTTCCGGGTCGCCGAGGCCGTCGCGACGTCGTCGGACCGGCAGGTGGACCAGGCCCAGGCGCAGCTCCAGGAAGCACGCGACCAGTTGGCCAAGACCGTGTTGCGGGCGCCGATGGACGGCCAGGTGACACGCGTCGCGGTGGAGGAGGGCGAGGTCGCGGTGCCGGGGACGTTCTCACGCGAGACCGGCTTGCTGATGACGGTCAGTGACCTCTCCGTCATCCAGGTCAACGTGCAGGTGGACGAAACGGATGTCGTGCGCCTGGCACTGAGCGACTCGGTGGAAGTCACGATCGACGCGTTCCCCGACACCACGTACTCCGGCCGGGTGACCAAGATCGCGCAGAGCTCGTCCCGGCTGACGTCGGCCGCGGCCTCGGCGGACCGGGCGGTGGACTACGACGTCGAAGTGACGCTCGACAACCCGCCGCCGGACGTCCGGCCGGACCTGTCCGCGACCGCCAAGATCGTGACAGCGACGCGCGACAGCGCGCTGTCGA
>CAYWNR010000152.1:0-7808 GCA_964459705.1 uncultured Gemmatimonadaceae bacterium
CGGCCCCCACAGGTCGAGCGCCACCGCCCGCACCTCGGTCACATCCGGAAGCGCCGCCAGCCGTCGCAGGACGTCGGCCTCGGGTTGCTGATCCACCGCAATGGCCGCAAGCGCCTCCGCCACGCCCGCCCGGCGGGATTGGTGATAGACGCCGATGTTGGCGCCCACCGCACCGAGCACCGTGCCCACCCGCCCAATCACTCCCGGAACGTCCCGGTTCCGTAGCACGATGAGGTGCCCCTCGGCGGGCACGTCCACGGCAAAACCATTGATGCGAACGATACGGCCCCGCTCACCGACGAGCGCTCCGGCGACGGTGGCGGATCCCGCTCTCGTGCGAACCGTGACACGGACGGTCGTTTCATAGCCGGGCAGCGGATCGCCAGCGCGACGACTGAGACGAATGTGCCGTTCTTCGGCCAGCGACTGGGCATTCACGATGCTGACCGGCCCCACGCCCATGGCGGCCAGCAGCCCTTCGACGGCGGCAAGCTCCGCGATGCGCGGTACGCCGTGATCGGTGCCTCCGTACTCGACCTCGACGGCCTCGACGGGCGCACCAGCCAGCAGCGCTCCGCATTGGCCGAGCCGGCGCGCCAACTCCAGCACGGGCCGAGACCGTCGCATGGCGTCGGCGGAGACCCCGGACACGTTGACCGCGCCCGCCACGTCCCCCACCTCGAGCGCCGCCAGGACGGCGTGGCCGATTTCCACCGCGGCGCGGTCCTGCGCTTCGCGCGTCGATGCCGCCAGATGCGGCGTCAGCAGCACTCCGTCGAGCTTCCGGAGGGGCGAGTCGGCCGGCAGGGGTTCGGTGGCGAACACGTCGAGCGCCGCTCCCGCCAGGCGCTTGTCCTCGAGCGCCGCGATCAGCGCGTCCTCATCCACCAACTCGCCACGGGCCGCGTTGATCAGGAGCGCCTCCCGCTTCATCAGCGCGAGCCGCGCGGCGTTCATCACGCGTCGGGTATCGTTGGTGAGTGGCAGGTGCAAGGTGACCACATCGGCCTGCGCGAGCACATCCTCCAGACCGAGCATCGCAACGCCAAGGTCCTGCGCGCGCGTGACCGGGAGGAAGGGATCGTGCGCGATCACGTTCATCCCGATCGCGCGGGCGATGCCCGCCACATGCGCGCCGATGCGCCCAAGACCGATCACGCCCAGGGTCTTCCCACGCAACTCGACGCCCGCGAAGCGCTTCCGGTCCCACTCCCCGACCCGCATGCTCTGCGCCGCCTGCGGCACGCGGCGCACCAGGGCGAGCAGCAACGCAATCGCGTGCTCCGCCGCGCTGACGGTGTTGGCGCCGGGCGCGTTCAACACGGCAATGCCACGCCGCGTCGCGGCCGCGAGATCGATGTTGTCGACCCCGATCCCCGCCCGTCCGACCACCCGGAGGGACGGCGCAAGGGCGATCATCTCTTCGGTGACCTGGGTGTCCGAACGCACCACCAGGGCGTGGGCATCGGGCAGCGCCTGGCGCAACGCGGCCGGATCGCCGGTCACCACCCGGAGGTCCACGTCGGGCGCCGTACGCAGCAGGTTCAGTCCCGCCTCGGCAACACGGTCGGCGACCACGATCACCCAGGTCATCGGGCCGCCGCCTCGAGGAGGGCGAGCGCCTCGCGGACCTCATCCACGGTGTGGTCGCCCATGTGCCCGATGCGGATCGTCGTGGGCTTGAGCGACCCGTACCCGGACCCGATGGTCCATCCCTCCCGACGGAGCGCCTGGACGAAGTCTCTGGCGTTTCGTCCCTCCGGCGTGCAGAGACACGAAACCGTCCACGAGCGCCGACCCTCACGCGGCAGGAAGCGAAACCCCAGCGCTCCTCCCGGACCCGCCACCCAGTCCTCGACGGCCCGCCGCATGGCCTCGTGCCGAGTCCACCGCGCGATGACGCCCCCTTCGGCCTCGATGCGGCGGCACTGCTCTTCCAGGGCGTAGAACAACGACAGGGCCGGCGTGTTCGTGGGTTGGCGCTCCGCAAACGACTCCTCGTACGCCACGAGGTCCAGGTAGGCCCCGCGCCCGGGCAACCGGCGGGCGCGATGCACCATCCGCTCCGACGCCACGGCGAGGGCCAGGCCCGGTGGGAGCGCCAGCGCTTTCTGCGATCCGGTGAACACGAAGTCGAGGGCCAGACCGTCCGTCTCGACCGGCGATCCCGCCAGCGAGGTGACGGCATCCACCAGCAGCAGGACGTCGTCCCGCTCGTGGACGATCGGCGCGAGCTCGGCAAGGGGCGCGAGCGCGCCGGTGGAGGTCTCGGAATGCACCAGGCTCACCGCGTCCACGTCGGTGCGGAGCAACGCATCGCGCAACATGTCCGGCTCGATCGTCTCACCCAACGGCACCTCGAGGCGCACGACATCGTGGCCGCAGGCTTCCGCGATCCCCGCGAAGCGCTGGCCAAACGCCCCGCCCACGAGCGCCAGCAGGCGATTCCGTACCCCGGAGCGGACCGCCATCTCCATGAACCCGGTGGCGGCGCACGACCCCACGAGCACCCGGCGTTGTGTGCGGAAGAGACGGCGGAGCGGCTCCTCCAGCCCGGCAAGCAACTCGACCATTGCCGTGCTCCGATGGCCCATCATCGGGCGGAGCATGGCGCGGAGGACGTCGGGATGGACCGCGGTGGGACCGGGGAGCAGAAAACGACCGAAAGGAATATCCGTCATCGGGAATGCGGCGTTCAGGTTGGGTAGAGGGGGAACACGACGCTGAAACGTCACTGACTGAGCGGGAAAAGGAAAGTCCGATGGCGATGGCTGATTGCCGATGGCCGAGTACCGCTAGTCGATTATCGGCCCGCGAGCCTAACGGTGCCGGCGCACTGTCAACGGTTACGGGGGATCGGCTATCGGCCATCGGCGATCGTCGGTCACTCCACCCGCTCCAGTCGCGGATTCGGACTCAGGACGCGTCCCACCTTCGCGCACGGCTTGCCGTCCACCATGACCACATCCGCGGTAAAGTCGAAGCGGCCGCCGAACAGGGAGGACCCGACGCCATACGCGTCCACCGGAACCCGAGTGGCCTCGAACTCCCGGATCTTCTCGACGGTGAATCCGCCGGAGACGACGATCTTCACCTCCTGGAATCCCTCGGCGTCGAGCGCCCGCCGGACGTTCCGCACCAGATGCGGGTTCACCCCCGTCGGGTCGAATGCGCCCATCTGCGGGATGACCGAGCGGTCTACGAGGGTGTGGGACGTGTCCAAGCGAACGCCGTACAGGCGATCGCCCAACGCGCGTGCCACCTCCAATGACGTGCGGACGCAGTCGTTTTCGAAGTCCACGAGACTGATCAGACGCACGTCGGGGGTCGAGTAGTCGGCGAACTTCCGCGTCGCGAGGACCGTGTCGCCGCCGTACGCCGCGATGATGGCGTGCGGCACCGTGCCGATGCCTTTGCTGCCCCACCACGAGGCCTGGGCATCGGTCGACACGCCGATGGCGCCGGCGATGTGGGCGGCGTAGCCGTCGCCGGTCTGCACCAGCCAGTGATCGTGCCGGGCCGGGAAGAACATGACCTCCTTGGGCCGCGCGGCATCCACCACACGGCGCGTGTTCGTGCCGACGCGGGTCCGCCGGGAGAGAACGCCGAGATACAGCGTTTCCAGATGGGAGAACGCATCGTACGGCCCCTCGATCGTCATCACGGTCTCCCATGGCGCGATCTCGTCGCCGTCGTACAGGGCTTGCACCTCCAGATCCTCCCACTCGACGGCGCACAGCTTGAGGATGGCGATCGTCTCGTCCACACCCCCAAGGAACGCGTGCGATTTGCCGAAGACCTGCATGAGCACGCGGGGCCGGTGCTCATCCGCCAGCAGCATCTCGCGCGCGCGGACGAAGTACTTGTCCGAGTAGTATCCCTCGCGCATCCGGTCTACGGGCAGATGGAAGATGTCCGGGTCGAGTCGCGGTCGTCGGGTCATGTCACTTCCTCCGCGTCGGCGGCGAGCCGCCGGCGCAGCAACCAGCGGACACCGAGCGTATCGCGCACGCCGCGCAGCGCTCGGTTCCACATACCGTACTTCGTCCGCCCGTATCGCCGCGACCGGTGCGAGACTGCGAGTTCGGCCACCCGTCCCCCCTCGCGGACGAGGAGGGTAGGTAGAAAGCGGTGCATCCCGTCGAACGAGGGCAACGCGAGGAGGGCGCTCCGACGGACGGCTTTGAGACCGCACGCCGTGTCCTGCAGGCGGTGCCCGGTGAGCGCGTGACGGACCCAGCTCGCCACCCGGCTTTGGACCCGTTTCCACCAGCCGTCCTGCCGGCGGCGGCGGACCCCGAGCGCGGCCGTGAGGGCCGCATCACGGCCGAGCGCGTCGAGCAGCGCCGGGATGTCGGCCGGGTCGTACTGGCCATCGGCGTCGAGGGTGACGACGATCGCGCCTCGAGCCGCGCGCCAGCCTGCGGCCAGCGCCCCGCTCTGCCCGCCCCGTCGCGCCAGCCGCAGCACGCGCAACTCGGGCGCGCTCCGCGCCAGGCGACGCAGCTCCTCGAGGGATCCGTCGGTTGACTGGTCGTCCACGGCGATGACTTCAAACGTCCGGCCGGCGAGCGCCGCGCCGATCTCCTCCACGAGGGAAGCCAGACTCTCCCGCTCGTCATGCACCGGTAGGATGACGGACACCGCCGGCGCTTCGAACCGACTCTCACGAGCACCCACGGACCGTCCTGTGACGTGGACCGCTGAACGTAGAGATGGGCCGGAGCGGAATCAAGTTGACACTGCTCCCCCCGGTGACGGAGATTTCGCCCGTCCGACGCTCCCTCGGAGATTCCATGCCTGACACGCTGTCTCGTCGCGATTTCCTTGGCGCCGCCACGGGCGTCGCCGCCGGCATCACGCTCGGCGCGCCTCGGGCGGTGGCCGCGCCGGCGGTCCACGTCCGCCCACCCGCAAAGCCGATCGCCGTGGCGTCCAGCAACGGACTCCGCGGCGTCGAGCTGGCGGGCCGCCTGGTGAGCGAGGGCACGGACACGCTCGACGCGGCCATCGAGGGCGTCAAGATCGAGGAGCTGGACCCGGACGACATGTACGTCGGGTACGGCGGCCTGCCCAACGAAGAAGGCGTCGTCCAACTGGACGCGTCCTGCATGCACGGGCCGTCCAAACGGGCCGGCGCCGTCGCGGCCCTCGAGGGGATCAAGACGCCAAGCGTGGTGGCCAAGTACGTCCTGTTGTACACCGACCATATCCTGCTGGTCGGCGAGGGCGCCAAGCGATTCGCGCTCTCGTACGGATTCAAGGAGGAGGACCTCCTGACCGAGCGGAGCCGGGAGGCCTGGCTGCGCTGGCGCGCGAACCGGAGCCCCGACGACTACTGGATGAACGTCCCCGACGGCGAGCACATGGTCGTGCGGTCCACCGGAACGATCAACCTCAACTGCGTGAGCGCGAGTGGCGCGATCTCGTCCGTGACCACGACGAGCGGCTCGTCCTGGAAGGTCCCGGGGCGTGTGGGAGATTCCCCGATCATCGGGGCCGGCCAGTATTGCGACAACGACATCGGGGCCGCGGGATCGACCGGGCGGGGCGAATCGAACATCAAGGTGTGCGGCGCTTTCCTCACGGTCGAGGGCATGCGGCGCGGGCTGTCACCCACCGACGCGGCCCTCGAGACGCTGCGGCGGGTGGTGGCGACCAGTCAGCCGCGGCTCCTCGACCCACAGGGACGCCCGAAGTTCGATCTGAACTTCTACGCCGTGAACAAGAAGGGGGAGTTCGGCTCCGCGTCGCTCTACCCGTCCAACTTCTCGGTGTTCGACGGGAGCGCGGCCAGCGTGCGTGACTCGGCCCATCTGTACGAGCGCCCCGCGCGGTGAAGGCGCTTCAGCTCACCCTGCTCCTGTTGGCGCTCGTCGCTCCCGCGGCGACGGCCCAGCTGCCGACCATCTTCCCGGCGGGATCGGAGTGGAAGGACCTCTTCTATCCCAAGCTGTTCTGGATCCCACGGGAAGGACTGACCGTAGGCGCGTACTACGGCATCGCGTTGCCGACGCGTTACGCCGACCAGACATCGGCGCCGTACCGGATGATCACGTCGCTCGACGGTCAGATCTCCACGTCGGGATCGCGTTTCCTCGCCCTCGATACATGGCTGCCGGGCATGGCCGACGACTGGCGCTTCCACCTCACGCTCGCCCTGAAGCACTGGATGCGCGAGCCGTATTTCGGGCTGGGGAACGCGACGAGCTTGGACTCGACCGGCGTCGCGGGTCGCGACCGGTACTACCGGATCGAGCGGGTGCGCAACTACGCGCGGGGCGACGTGCAACGCCGCCTGGTCGGCCCGCTACGCCTCCTGGTCGGGTTCCACTGGGAGCACTGGTTCCTCGATACGCTCCAGGCGGAGAGCCAGCTGGCCGCGGACCTGAGTGCCGGCGCCGTCTCCCGCGTCGGGGTCGGCACCAACGATGTCAGCGCGCGGGTGGGGCTCGTCTTCGACACGCGGGACCGGGAAGCCGCGACGCAGCGAGGCGTCCTGGTCGAGGCGATTCACACGCGGGCGGACGCCGACGTCCTCGGTGACGTGACCTACACGCGGACCAGCGTGAGCGCGCGCGGGTTTCTCTCCCTCAGCGAGCGATGGGGTCTCGCGGCGCGCGTGGCGGCCGCCTCCATGAGCGGCAACCCACCCCTCGGTTCGCGGTTCATGATCGAGGAAAGCGACCGGAACTACAGCGGCCTTGGCGGTCCCGAGTCGCACCGAGCCCTCTATTGGAACCGGTTCGTGGATGGCGATGTTCTGTTCGGAAATTTCGAAGCCCGCTACGCCCTGATCCCGTACTTCTTGCGCACCGTGCTGGTCGGGTTCGTGGACGCCGGTCGGGTGTTCCCGCCGGGCGAGTTGCGGCTCACCACCGACGGCCTGAAGGTGGGTGGCGGCGCGGGCGTCATGGTCAACTTCGCGTCCGAAACGGCCGTTCTCGGATTCACGACGGCCGTCGGACCCGACGGGTTCAACTTCCTGTTCCACTATCGCTGGCCGTTCTGACGCGTCACCTCGGCGTCCGAGGTCCGCAACAGGTCCCACGCGCAGGCCGATCCCTGGAGCCCACCACCTAACACGAGCATTCGCATCGAGTTACCCTTTGGTCAATCCGTTCGCCGGGGCGGTAAGATAGACGGACGGCGGCACCCCCGGTATGAACCCGCTTGAGAGCCATGCGAACCGCGTGTATCGTGTGACGCCTTGACCCCACCACCATCCTCCGCCCCCGACACCGCTCCGCGTCGCCGTCGCTCGCGCGAGACCCACGACCGTCTGGCTCGTGCCGCGCTCGAGCTCTTCACGACGAAGGGCTATCACGGGACCACAACCCCCTTGATCGCGGCCCGCGCCGGCGTGGCGGAAGGCACGATCTACCGCCACTTCGCGAGTAAGGACGAGCTTCTCAACGAAGTCTTCCGTGCCGGCGTGCGCGTGCTGCGCACCCCGGTGCGTGAGGCCGCCGAGAGCGGGGACTGCCGGACCTGTCTCGACCGCGTCGCGACGCGCTGGGCCGCGATCGCGGCGCGCGAGCCCGCGCTCGTGCGACTCGTGTTCGACACCTCCCTCGTTCCGTTGTTCGACGAGCGGAGCCGCGCCATTGCACGCGAACTTCGCGCCGACGTGGAGCAGTTGGTCGCCGCCGGGAAGGCGGCGGGTGAGGTCCGCTCCGGTGGGGCGGACCTGTGGACCGAGGTATGGCTCCGTCTGACGCGGCTGGTGCTCGACCGCGTGGCGGACGGGACCTGGCGCCCGGACGACCCGGGACCTGGGCTGGTCCGGTCCGCCGCGTGGGACGCCA
>CAYWNR010000153.1:0-7800 GCA_964459705.1 uncultured Gemmatimonadaceae bacterium
TTCTCCTCGCCAACCCGCGGTGCCTGCGAGCGCTTGGAGTTCGAAGTCGGCGCGGCGCAGTTCGACGCCGTTCAGCTCGGGGATAGCGGCTGTCGGCTCGTCTCGCTCAAGGGCGCCGTCGGTCAGATGGTGCTCGATTTCGGCGGCGATACCCCGTGGAAGGGCGAGATGCACGCCACCATCCACGTCGGCCTCGGAGACGTCACCCTACGCGTGCCCGAATCCGTGGGTATCCGCCTCGACGCCACCCGCTTCCTCGCCGCGATCTCCAAGGCCCATCTCGAGAAGCGCGGTTCAGCGTACTTCTCGCCGAACTATGACAGCGCTTCCGCGAAGCTGGTCATCGATCTGGATGCGGCGCTGGGGAACGTCGAGATCGAGCGAACACACTAGACGCCTAGACGCCTAGACGCCTAGACGCACCAGGGCCACCCGGCCTAGCGCCCGGCGACCAGCCGCTCGAAGCGCGGATTGCCTCGGAGTGGCGCGAAGTTGGGATCGATCCGGAGCCACCCGGGCGAGAGGTTGTACGGGACACGAAGCAGCGGCTCGAGCTCGTCCAGCGCCTTCTCGTTCTCTCCCACGATCAGGTAGATCCGCACCAGCTGGTGCTGCATGTAGGGGCCGTTGTTCGCGTCCTTCGAAATCGGCAGCATGGCCAAGCCGCGCTCGCCTCCGCGGATTGCCTCCGCCGTCCGGCCGAGGTAGGCGAGCATGAGGCCGAGGAACGTGTGGAGCTGAGCGTCGTCCGGCGTGGCGCGCAGCTGTTGCTCGAGGCCCTCCCGCGCCGTGTCGGCGTACGCGCGCGCCCGGGTCATGTCTCCCCGCAGCGCGTAGGTCTGCGCCAGCACACCCGCCCAGGTCGGCCGATCGTTGTCGAACGCGCTCGGAGGTAGACGGAGCAGGAGCCGCTGCTGCGGCTCATCCAGCACCCACATCAGATCGAAGTAGTTCGCGAACTGCGCCACCAGCGCGGCCTGAGACAGCGTCGCCGGCGCGTCCCTGATGACCGACCGCGCTCCCTCGAGATCGCCCTGCGCCAGATGGACCATGGCGAGATTCTCGATCACGTTCAGGTCGGATGGGGCGAGCGCGAGCGCCGCGCGGCCCACCGTGAGCGCCTCGGGATACCGTCTCAGGCGAATCAGCGTCCGAAGCAGCGACCCCGATGGGACGCGCGGATCGAGCCGCCGCGCCAACTCCAGGTGCGCGACCCCTTCGTCCCAGTGGCCCAGGCTGATCTCCAGGCCCGCAGCCGCCCGGAGCGTGGGCGGGTCTTTCGGCGCGGCACCGAGGGCGAGCGTCAGTTCCCCCTCCGCCTGCGCCGGGGACTTGAGGACGTTCAGATCGTACTGGCCCATCGCCCGGTGGCCAGCCGCGCCGGCCGGATCGCTCGCGAGCGCCCGCTCGGCCGCCGCGCGAGCCTCGGCCGCCACGCTGGGCTCCGGGGCGGAATTGAAGTACAGGGTGGTCAACGTGGAGCTGAGGGACGCCCACGCCTCGGCGAACGACGAATCGAGTGCCACCGCCTGCTCGTAGAACCCGGCGGCCTGCCGCAGCGTCGCCGGATCATTGCCGGTCAGCGCGCTGCCCCTGAGATACAGTTCGTAGGCGGCGACGTTGTCGGTCGGCTGCCTGGCCAGCTGCTGCTGCTCCGCGCTGCCCAACGCGACGCCCAGCGCCGCCGCGACCCGCGCCGCAATGGTCCCCTGCACCTGAAAGACGTCCGTGACGTCGGCGTCGAAGGTCTGCTGCCAGGTCACCGCCCCGGTCCGGACCGAGATCAGCTCGGGCACCACCTGCACGCGGCGCCCGCGGTGCGCGCCCGGCTCCCAGGACACTGTGGCGGCGAGCAGGTACTCCACACCCAGGTCGCGGCCGATCTCCTGGGGCGATTCCGCCGTCTGCCGATACTGGTCCGAGCTGGTGCGTGCTGTGACCTCGACGCCGGCGAGCCCGGCTAGCTTGCCGCGCACCTGGTCGGCGATGCCGTCGACGAAGTAGGCATCAGCGGCCGCGCCGCGGTTGACGAACGGCAGCACGGCGAGCCGTTTCACCCCACCGCCGCCCGTGGCAGCTCGCACGACCAGCACCGTGGCCACCGCCGCCCACACCAACACCGCCAGCACGCCGCCCGCGACGGCCGTCCGCCACGACAGGAAGCGCCCCAGCCCCCGTACTTCCCGCCCCGCCCGCCGCCGAGCCTCCGCCTTCCGCGTCAGCCGGAGCACGGGCCAGCCGGCCGCCATGAGCACCACCGCCAGCGCGAACGCCCAGGGCGGCAGGCCGAGCTGTTCCATGACCGCCCAGACCACCGCCAGCACCGCCGCGGCCGCGATCCCGAAGAGGGCCCCCACGCGGCCCGCGGTCGGGCCCGCGCTCGCGCTCGGCGTCGCCCCGGTGCGCCCGGCGTCCTGCACCGCGTCGAGCGCCGCCACCAACTCGCCCGCCGTCTGGTAGCGCTCCGTCACACTCCGCGCCATCGCGTGCGCCACCACTGCCGCCACGACGGGCTGCACCTCCGGCCGCAGCTCCACCAGCGGCTGGACCTCCTGCGTGAGGCTCCGGGCGATGACCGCCTGCGCCGTCGGACCCGTGTACGGCGGCTGCCCCGCCATCATCTCGTAGAGCACGCAGCCGATCGCGTACACGTCGGAACGCGCGTCCACGTCGGTCTCGCCCAGCGACTGTTCCGGACTCATGTACTGCGGCGTCCCGACCGACAGGCCCGTCTGCGTCAGCGCCACCCCACTGTCCACCGCCCGCGCGATCCCGAAATCCGCCACCAACGCGTGTCCCGAGCCCAGTAGCACGTTCGCGGGCTTGATGTCCCGGTGGATGATGCCCCGCCCATGCGCATACGCCAGCGCGTCGGCCATCTCGCGAGCCAGGCGCACCGCCGCCTCGACCGGCAGCCGCCCTTCCCGCTGCAGCCGGTCGCGCAGCGTCTCCCCCTCAACGTACGGCATCACGTAATACAGGAACCCGTCCGCGGTCCCCGAATCGAACACCGGCAGGATGTGCGGGTGGCTGAGCTTCGCCGCGATCTCCACCTCGCGGAGAAACCGATCCGCCCCCAGCGTGGCCGCTAGCTCCGGCCGCATGACCTTCACCGCCACCTGCCGCCGATGCTTCAGGTCCTCCGCGAGGTACACGGCCGCCATCCCGCCTGCGCCCACCTCCCGCTCGATGCGGTACTGCGCCGCGAGCGCCGCGCGCACCTTGGCCACCTCAACGGCGCCGGCCGCCATCGTGCGCGCCGGCGCTTCCGGCTCGGTCGGGGTCGCCGTGCCGCAGTGAAAGCAGTACTGCGCCGCGTCCGGCAACGGCGTGTGACACACAGGACAGGCACGGGCGGGTGTCGTCACGAACGGTACGGCTTGAGGGAGCGACACGGAGACGGATTCATCGGCACCGACGCGAATGATATCACGCCCTCGCCAGCACAAGCAACGGATGAGATCGCGCCGTGAAGGCGCGAGCGGCTCGTCGCCAGAGGAGACATTGTCCAGCGTCACTCGGACCCGATCACGGTTCGTTTGCTAGCACGGGACTAGTGTCGCCCGACGCTTGGATGAGACGCACAAACGCCTCGGGGATGGTGGTCCTAAACGTCGGTGCGTCTAGGCGTCACACCTTCTAATAGCCCTCCTTGCGCACCCCCGTCCCGCCGGCCACGTTGCCCTTTCGTGCCGGCTTTCTCGCTCCCACCACCGCCGTTCCGGCGCATCTACCCGACCCGGGCTCTCGTCCTGTGGGCCCTCCTCCGCGCGGCGATGTTCTTCTTCGGAACCGTGCTGGCCAAGGAGCGCGCGCGCGCGATCCTTGCGCTCAGCCTGCCGGCGACGCTTGGCCTCATCGTCTTGATCGGCGCCCTCGCGGACCTCGACGCGCGTCGCCGAGACGAGTACGTGTTCCTGGCGAACCTCGGCATTCGGCGCGTGACGGTTCCCGCCCTCAGCGGTCTCGTCGCCGCGGTCGCCGAGATTGTCCTCCGGTTGATCCCGTGGTAACACCCGTCTTTGCCGCCCAGGGGATGTGGAAGTCGTTCGGGCGGAGACCGATCCTCCGCGACGCGTCGGCGTGGGCATTCCCCAGCTCGGTGACGGTCCTCTTGGGCCGGAACGGATCCGGGAAGTCCACGCTGCTGCGCTGCGCGCTAGGCTATCTGCGCACGTTTGCCGGCGTGGTCATCTTCGGCGAGGAGCGCTATCGGCGACCGTTGCTGGCGCGGCTCGCGCGCGACGGGCTCTTCTATCTGGCGGACCGCCGCCTGCTGGCCCGCAGCCTCACGTTGCGACAACACCTCTCGGCATTGCGGCAGCGGTACCCGGAGGCGACCGTCGCCGCCTCCCTCGAAACGTTTGGCACCGCCCCGTTCCAGGACCGCCGCCCGCACGAGTTGTCCGGTGGTGAGGAGCGACGTGCGGAGCTCACCGTGGCGGCCGCCCGCGCCCCGATCTGCTTGATAGCCGACGAGCCCTTCCGCGGCTTGGCGCCACGGGACGCCGACGTCGTGACCGACGGCCTCCGCGCCCTCGCCGCGGGCGGCACCGCGGTCCTGATCACCGGCCATGAGGTCCGCCAGCTCCTGGCGCTGGGCGATCACATCATCTGGATGACCGGGGGAACCACCCACTATCTTGGTCCACCCGCACAGGCCCTCGAGCATCGCCTGTTTCGCGGGGACTATCTCACCACGACTTTCTGAGGAACGCTACTATGCCGCGCTATGACCGCCCGGGCACGGACGAGTACGCACCGTACTACCACGGCTACGTGGCCGCTCTCCCCCAGGGAAACGTCCTCGACATCCTGGATCGACAACGTGATGAGACGTCCACCCTGTTCGGCGCCATCGCACCGGATCGGTGGCACTTCCGGTACGAGCCCGGAAAATGGACCGTCGCGGACGTGCTCGGCCATCTGTGCGACACGGAGCGCATCATGAGCTACCGGGCGCTCCGGTTCGCGAGAGCCGATACCACACCCGTCCCAGGGTTCGAGCAGAACGACTACGTCCCCCCCGGCCGATTCGACGAGCGGGACAAGGACGGTTTCATCGCGGAATACCAGGCCATTCGGCGCGCCACCATCGCGCTCTTCACGCATTTCCCCGACGACGCACCGCTGCGCCGAGGACCCGCCAACGGCGTGGAAGTATCGGTGCGAGCGCTCATTCATATCATCGCGGGGCATGAGCGGCATCATCTGGGGATCCTGCGGGAGAGGTATGGTTTGGGCGGATAGACCGGATGCAGCGGGATGAAGCGGGATCAATGCCGATTCACTCGGCAGGGCCGAGCGGCGGCTTCAGGCCGCCGATCACAAGGACAGGAGCCCGCCTCGCGAGGGTTCCGCGGCGTGAAGCCGCGGCTCGGCTCTCCCGCATGAAGCGGGATCAACGGGATGAACGCCTCCGATGATCCGTGGGAGTGGAGGGGATGCGGGGATCCCGTCCATCCCGCCACATCCCGCCACATTAGTTTCCTCTCGGACGCCCCAACCCGAAACTCCCCCGAGGTCTACGATGTCCCAATCCGTGTCCTTCCAAATCCACCTCCCCGACACCTTCGACCGCGCGATCGAGCGCCTTACGGCCGCCCTCAAGAGTGAGGGGTTCGGCATTCTCACGCGCATCGACGTGCACACGACGCTCAAGGAGAAGCTCGGCGCGGACTTTCGAGAGTACGCCATCCTCGGCGCCTGCAATCCGTCGCTGGCGCACCGCGCGCTGGAGCACAACGCGGAGGCCGGGCTCATGCTTCCGTGCAACGTGACGGTCGAGGCGGATCCCGGCGGGAAGGGATCGGTGGCGCGGATCGCCGATCCGCGCATGATGCTCTCGGTCGGGAGTTTCGCCGAGGATCCCGTGCTTGCCGGCGTTGCCGACGAAGCCCGTGCCCGGCTGGAGCGGGCCGCGACGTCGCTCGGCGGCTGATCCGGAAGGCGCTGGCGCCAGCCGTTCACGGGCGCCATTCTATCCTGCCAATCTGGGACGCCCGTCCATCGTCCCATTCACGTCCCGTCACACATCGGAGGGCACCATGGGGCTGGTGAAGGACTTCAAGGCATTCGCCATGCGCGGCAACGTCGTGGACATGGCCGTCGGCATCATCATCGGCGGCGCGTTCGGCACGATCGTCAAGTCGCTCGTGGACGACGTGCTCATGCCCCCGATCGGTCTGCTCATCGGGAACGTCGACTTCTCCAATCTGTACGTCGTCGTGAAGGGGGGCGATCCCGCCGGCCCCTACGCGACCCTGGCGGAGGCGAAAGAGGCCGGCGCGGTTGCGATTGCCTATGGACAGTTCGTGAACGCCGCTGTGAGCTTCTTGATCGTCGCGTTCGCGGTGTTCCTCCTCGTGCGTGCCATGATGCGGCTGCAGCGGAAGGAAGAGGCACCGGCACCCGCGCCGACGACGAAGGACTGCCCGTACTGCCAGACGAGCATCCCGCTCAAGGCCGTGCGATGCCCACATTGCACCTCGGATCTCAAAGCAGCGTGACCACTCAGGTGGGTAGGTCGTGGGTGCTGGAGACGGGTGAAAGGGTAGACGGACAGACGGCAAGACGGACAGCGGTCCGGAGGAGCAAGGTGAGGAGCGTCCCTGCCTCCTCGTCACCTGCGCACCGCTGTCCGTCTTGCCGTCTCGCCGTCTACCCTTTCGCCTACCTCCGACCCGCTTTCACCGCCCCCCTACCCCGTGAGAATCGGCAGCGAGACCGAGCGTCCGGCACGCTTCCGCACCGCTTCGGCGAACGCCAGGAGGGCGACCGCCGCCGCCGACTCCGGTTGCGCGACCACGATGGGGGCGCCGCTGTCTCCCAAATCGGCGACGCCCGCCTGGAGCGGGATCTCGCCGAGGAGCGGCACGCCCAGTTCCTCGGCAAGACGTCGTCCACCGCCCGCGAGGAAGATCTCCGTCCGCTCCCCGCAGTGCGGGCAGGCGAAGAAGCTCATGTTCTCGACCACGCCGAGCACCGGCACACCGACCCGCTCGAACATCTTGGCGCTGCGGAGGGCGTCGCCGATGGCCACTTCCTGGGGCGTGGTGACGACCACCGCGCCGGTGAGTTGAATGGCCTGCGCCAGCGAGAGTTGGGCGTCGCCCGTGCCGGGAGGCATGTCGACGACCAGGTAGTCGAGCGTTCCCCAGTCCACGTCGTGCAGGAACTGCTGAATGACCTTCGTGATGATCGGCCCGCGCCAAATCGCCGGCTGATCGCGCTCGATGAGAAGCCCCAGCGAGATGAGCTTCACCCCGTGCGCCGTGAGCGGGACGATCTTGTTGCCGACAACGCCGGGGCGATCCGTCACGCCGAACATCCGCGGAATGTTCGGGCCGTAGACATCCGCGTCCATCAACCCGACCGCCCGCCCCTGGGCCGCGAGCGCGACGGCGAGGTTCGCGGCCACCGTGGACTTCCCGACGCCCCCCTTGCCACTGGATACCGCGATGATCTTGCCAAGCCGGCCCGGATCGGCGGGAGCCGGGGCCGGTGGATGGGCCGCTCCCGGCGCACCGGGCGGCCGAGCGGCCGCGGCGTTCCCACTGCCGGCGGGCTCCGCGACGTTGATGCGGACCGCAGACACGCCCTCGACCTCGCGCACGGCCTGCCGGGCCTCGCGCACGAGGGCGGCGGGATCGTCGCGGGACAACACGAACGTGAACGACACCGCGCCATCTTCCGCCACGACGAGGTCCTGGACCATGCCGGCCGAGATCACGTCCGTGCCCGCGCGCGGATTGCGGACATTGGTCAACGCGCCCGCTACGCGGGCCTGAAGAGTGTTGG
>CAYWNR010000154.1:0-7784 GCA_964459705.1 uncultured Gemmatimonadaceae bacterium
CGCCGTGGCCGACGCGGCGACAATCAAGAACCTCGAGCGCTACAAGGGCATGCTGTCGGCGTTGACCGACCCCCGGAAGACGACCGACGCGCAAGCACGCCGCATCCTCCAGACCGCGAAGCCCATCTACTGGATCACGAGCGGCATGCACTCGCCGGAGACCGGTGGACCCGAGATGCTGATGGAGCTGGCCTACCGGCTGGCGGTCGAGGAGACGCCGTTCATCCAGATGATCCGGAACAACGTGATCACGTTCATCACGCCGGTCATCGAGGTCGACGGCCGCGAAAAGGAAGTTGACACCTACTACTACAACAAGAAGCTCCCCCGCGGCTCCCAGCGGCTCCCATTGATGTACTGGGGGAAGTACGTCGCGCACGACGACAATCGCGACGGCATGGGCCAGTTCCTCGCCCTGACGCGGAACACCACGAAGTTCTTCCTCGAGTGGAAGCCCACCATCCTGCACGATCTGCACGAGGCGCAGACCTACCTCTACGCCTCGACCGGAACCGGGCCCTACAACGAGTCGCTCGATCCCATCACAATCGACGAGTGGTGGATGCTGGCCAACACGGAAGTGATGGAAATGGCCAAGCGCGGCGTCCCGGGCGTGTGGACGTACGGCTTCTACGACGGCTGGGTGCCGAACTACATGTTCTTCATCGCCCACTCGCACAATGCGGTGGGGCGGTTCTATGAGGTGCAGAGCTACGGACCGGATACGACTACGGTGCGCGCCGGCGCCACGACGACGAGTAGGGAGTGGTTCCGGCCCAATCCGCCGCTCCCGTCGATCGCCTGGGGGCCGCGGAACAACACGAACATCCAGGAATCGGCCATCCTGATCGCGCTGAATCACGTGGCCAAGAACAAGGACACGTATCTCGAGAACTACTGGCTCAAGAACAAGCGGTCGGTGCAGAAGGGGCTCGACGGTCCCACGTACGCGTGGGTGATTCCGGCTGGGCAACACCGCAAAGCGGACGCCGCCGACGCGGTGAACGAGCTGCGCCGACAGGGGCTGGAGATCCAGCGCGCCGCGTCCGATTTCCAGGCCGGTGGCGTTCAGGTGAAAGCCGGCGACTACATCGTCCGCGGCGACCAGCCGTACCGCACGCTGGCCGACATGTACTTCGCGCTTCAGAACTACGCGCCGGGCAACCCACGCCCGTACGACGACACCGGGTGGACGTTCCAGCTGATGCGGAACGTGGAGATCACGCCGGTGACGGACAAGAGCATCCTCGATCAACGGATGGCCATGCTCACGACCGACGCGAAGGCGGCCGGCGGTATTGAGGGCGCGGGCAACGTGCTGGTCGTGGAGCACACGACGGACAACAACCTGGTGACGTTCCGCTACCGGAACGCGGACGTGAAGATGCTCGCGGCGGAGGACGATTTCGACGCGGCCGGTCATCACTTTCGGGCGGGCGCGTTCATCATCCCGAACGCCGATCGCGCCAAGCTGGAGTCGAGCCTGAAGGATCTCGGGCTTTCCGCGTGGGCGATGGGCGAGGCGCCGTCGGTCGCCACGCACGAATTGGATCTCCCGCGTATCGGCTACGTCCATTCCTGGGCACGGACGCAGGACGAGGGCTGGGTCCGCGCGGTGCTCGACACGTATCACATTCCCTACACGTACTTCGCGGACCAGAAGCTCCGCGACGGCAACCTGCGCGCCAAGTACGACGTGATCATCTTCCCCAACGTCGGCGGCAGCGCGACGTCCCAGGTGAACGGGATCCCCAAGACGGGCGACACGCCGCTTCCCTACGAGAAGACCGACGCGACTCCCAACCTCGGTGTGCAAGACCAGAGCGATGACATTCGGGGCGGCATGGGGATCGAGGGGCTTTCCGAGTTGATGAAATTCGTCGAGGCCGGTGGCACCCTGATCACCGAGGGCGCAACGTCCACGATCTTTCCGGATTACGGACTCACGTCGGGCGTGAGCGTCGACGAGCCGGACGGCCTCTACGCGCGCGGCGCGATTTTCCGCGGCATCGTGTCGGATCAGAAGAGTCCGATCGCGTATGGGTACGGACCCCAGCTGCCCGTCTACTTCAGTCAGGGACCGGTGCTCAACGCCGGCGGTGGCGGCGGCGGGTTCTTCGGTCGCGGCGGTGGCCCTCCCGGAGTCGGGCAGAACACGACGCCCATGGCCACCCGGTTGCGCCTCTCCCCGTGGGAGCAGACGCAAGGCCAGCGTGGCGGGCGCGCGCGGGGCGGCCAGCCGGCGGATTCCGCCGGCATGGCGCCTCGGGGATTCGGCGGCGGGCGCGGTGGCCGGTTCGGTGGTCAAGCCGCCGGATCGCGGCCGCGGGTCGTCGTGCAGTTCCCGGCGGACACCACGCAGATGCTGCTCTCCGGTCTGTTGGTGGGTGGCGAGGCGCTGGCGAATCGGGCCCAGGTGGTAGACGCGCCGCTCGGCGACGGGCACGTCGTGATGTTCGCCATCCGGCCGTTCTGGCGGTGGCAGACACAGGGAACGTTCTTCCTAGGCTTCAACACAATCCTCAACTGGAACGACCTCAACGCTGGTCGGCCCGCGCCGCGACAGCAGCCGGTGAGTGAGCAGGGCGGGCGGTAGGGGATAGACGGGACAGCGGGATAGGCGGGATAGGCGGGATAGGCGGGATGTCAGCGAGCGCGCATCCCGCCTATTCCGCTTTGTTCACTGACAACGAACCGCGCCTGCAACGAGCTGAGGCCTTGCCGTGAGCCCCCCCCTCTCCCGAGGGAGAGGGGAACAGGGGGTGAGGACGCTCGGCGGGAAACGGGAAAAGCGGCGGCGACTACGACGCGACCGCGAGCGGCTCCTCAGCAGTGATCGCCTTCGCCCGCATCGGGATGACCTCGGCCGGCTTCGCCGCGAGCACGCGCACGAGGTCGCGCGCCGCCGCCGCGTCACACCGGACATCGAACAGCTCGGCCGCAAACGCGACCCGTTCCACCGTCTCGCCAGGCAGCGTCACGCCGCCGCCCGAGATTCCACCGTTGGTCAGCCATGGGGCAAGTGCGAACGCGGCGGAGCGCCGCCCGTTGCGCGCGGCGTACGGCACCAGTCGCTGGGCGTACTCGTCGAGGGATCGGCGGAACGTTGCGGGCGCGTCCAGCAGGCGCTGCGCTCGATCGGTGTTCAGCGCGAGCCGGAGCGCCGGCTCACCGCGCGCGAGCAGCGGATGGAGGTCGTACCAGTGCAGCGTCGGGCCCCAACGCCATGGCCGATGGCGGAATCCCAAACGGCGAAGCACGACGCTCCACAGCTCGAGTCGCACCACGGTGTCATAGTGGCTGTCGAGCACCACCACGTGCGTGTCATCGGCGCCCACCGCGGTGACCCAGTGGTCCCATTGGTCGAGACAGAGGAGCACCGGAGTGTGGACCGCCAAGTACCGGCGGAGCGCTCGTCGCGTGAAGGACGCGGTGCGGTATCGCTCCACGAGCAGCTTGCAGCCGTAGTCACGCGCCGTCTCCGCCAGCTGACCATCATCCGTGCCCCACTCGACCGTACTGCCGGCGGCCTTCGCCAGCATGTCTTCGTGGGCGAAGATGCCGTACGCGAGGAGCCCGTGCTTCAGCGCGAACGGGCCGCATTGCCAGGAGTTAGGTTGGTCGTAAAGTCCCATATGACAATGAGTTAGAAGTGGCTTGTCCTCAGCTCCACGGGGAATATAGCCCCGCCGTAAAGGGGCGAAATCAAGCCGAACCCGCCGCGAAGCCTCGCAAGTGATTGCGCGAGACCGGCATGGCCCCCCGTCAAGTGCGCGCCGGGACAAAACCGAATAGAAGCCGAACATCCGAAGCCGGCGGTGCGCCTCGTGGGGACATGAATGGCCTCCGGTCGCGACAGGTGCATACGCGTTTGATCGCGGCACCCCGTCCGTATATTGCGGGCTGTGATTCCCGAACCGCTCGCGCGCCAGGTGCGACGCCACCCGTCCATGCTCGTCGCCTTCTCCGGCGGGGTGGATTCCGCGGTGGTCGCGGTGACAGCGCGGCGCATGCTGGGGCGGGACCGCGTGCTTGCGGTGCTTGGCGTGAGCCCGTCGCTCTCGAACGTGTTGCACGAGCGCGCCCGGGCGATTGCCGCCGAGTTCGATCTGCCACTCCGGGAGATCGCCACGGACGAGCTGGCCGATCCGGGCTACGTCGCGAACGCGCCGAGCCGGTGCTACTTCTGCAAGCGTGAGTTGTGGTCGCGGCTCGCGGCGGTCGCGGATGCCGAGAGGCTGGCCGTGGTCGCGGACGGCACGAACGCCGACGATCTCGACGAGCATCGGCCCGGCGGACGTGCGGCGGGTGCGCGAAGCGTTGTCTCGCCGCTGGCGGAGGCGGGGTTGACCAAGGTGGCGGTGCGCACCGTCGCGCGGGCGCTCGGGCTACCGAACTGGGATGCCCCAGCGGCGCCGTGCCTCGCGAGCCGCATCGTGTACGGGCTCGAGGTGACGCCTCGGCGTCTCCAGCAGGTCGAGCGGGCCGAGGGCGTGCTGCGAGCCGTGGGGGTGACCGGCGACTGCCGGGTCCGCCACCGCGGCGAGGAGGCGCGCATCGAGGTGACGCCGGACCAGTTGGCGCTCGTGCGCGAGCGGCGCGACCGGGTCGTGGACGGGCTGCGCGCTGCGGGCTTCACACGGATCACGCTCGACCTCGCCGGCTATCGACGCGGCAGTCTCCTCCAGGCCGCGGGCAGGGTCGAAGACCTCGCGACGGCGGGGCCGGCGTGAGGCTGTTCGTCGCGGTGAATCTTCCCGATGAGCTGCGGCGAACGATCCACGACGCATTTGCGCCCCTGCGCGCGGCGCACCTGCCCATCCGGTGGGTCGAGCTGCCGGGCATGCACATCACTCTCAAGTTCCTGGGTGAGGTCCGAGCCGAGCAGGTCGCCGACGCGGAGGCCGCGCTCGGCCGCGCGGCCGCCGGTATGCGGGCGTTTCCCCTCGCGGTCGAAGGCGCCGGGGCCTTTCCCTCCGCCGACCGCGCGCGCGTCGTGTGGGTCGGCTGCGAGGCGGCGCCACCACTCGAACTGCTCCAGCACGCGGTCGAACGGGAGTATGCGACGCTCGGCTATCCCGTCGAAGGACGTCCGTTTCGCCCCCACGTCACGATGGGGCGCGCGCAGGCAAAGGTCCGGGGTGGGGTCCGAGAACTGGCCGAACGGTTGGAGGCGGTCGACATCGAAGGTGAGTTCGTCGCGCACTCCGTGGATCTCATGGAAAGCACGCTCGGTCCGGACGGCGCTCGGTACGCGGTGCGGCGCGCAGTTCCCCTGGCATGACGGGCTGTCTCAAGAACCTCCTCGCAAGCGTCGGGTGCGTGACGCTGTTGATCGTGGGCGGGCTCCTCGGGTATCACTACCGGGCGCAGCTCAAGGGACTGGCGGAGAGCGTGACCGGTCATCGCATCGCGGCGGCGCCGGCCGCGGATTCGGTCGGCGGCGTGTCCGAGGACGCGCTCAAGCGGGCGCGGCGCAAGGAGGCCGCGATGGCCGAGCGCCGCGGTCCGGCGAGCGTGACGCTGACGGCCGCCGAGGTCGCGTCGCTCATCGCCGACGGGCTCGATCCCGTGGCGCGACGCGCGCTGGATTCTCTTCAGGTGGTGCTCACCCGGGATCGGTTGGCCATCGAGGCGCAGCTCGTCACGGCGAGCGTCGAGCGGGGGCTGCTCGGCCCGGTCGGCTTCGTGCTGGCGCCGCGCGAGCCGCTTCGCATGGCGGGACCGGCGGCCGTCGCGGCGCCGGGCCGCGTTGCCTGGAAGCCCGACGACGTCGTGGTCCGCGCGTTCCCGTTTCCCCGCTCGGTGATCCCGCGATTGGTGAACGCGATCATGGGTGTGCGAGACGGCGCGGTTCCCATCATTGTCCCCGAGACGGTGGGCGATCTGCGGATTCGGGCCGAGGGCGTGACCTTCTACCGACGGACGCGGTAATGGCGAGACGTGTGATGGTCGTCGATGACGAAGCGGGCGTGCGCGAGGCCATGCGGCAACTCCTCGAGTACGAGGGCATCACCGTGCGCACCGTGGGCTCGGGACAAGAGGCGCTCAACGCGTATGCCGAATTCCAGCCACATCTGGTCTTTCTCGACGTGAAGATGGCCGGACTGGATGGTCTCGAGACCCTGACCCGACTGCGCGCGCTGGCGCCGGACGCCCTGGTCGTGATGATCTCGGGGCACGGGACGATCCAGACCGCGGTGGACGCCACGCAGCGGGGCGCGTACGATTTTCTCGAGAAACCGCTCGACACGGACCGCGTCCTGCTCACACTGCGGAACGCGCTCCAGCACGTGTCGCTCGAGTCGGAGAACCGCCAACTGCGCGCCGACCTGGGTGACCGCTACGCGATCGTGGGCGAGAGTCGCGCGATCCGTGCGGTGTTGGATACAGTCGCCAAGGTGGCCCCGACGCCCGCGCGCGTGCTCATCATGGGTGAGAATGGGAGCGGCAAGGAGTTGGTGGCGCGCGCGCTGCACCGCGCCTCGCCGCGCCACGACCGGCCGTTCGTCGAAGTCAATTGTGCCGCGATTCCGACCGAGTTGATCGAGAGTGAGCTGTTCGGTCACATGAAGGGCTCCTTCACCGGGGCGTTCGCCGATCGGGTCGGGAAGTTCGAGTTGGCGGACAGTGGCACGCTGTTCCTCGACGAGGTCGGGGACATGAGCCTCGCCGCCCAAGCCAAGGTGCTGCGCGCCCTGCAGGAAGGCGTCGTGACGCGCATCGGTGCCACGAAGCCGATTCAGGTGGATGTGCGGGTCATCGCCGCGACGAACAAGAACGTCACCGAAGAAATCGCGGCCGGCCGGTTCCGCGAAGACCTGTTCTATCGGCTGAACGTCGTCCCCATCACGGTTCCGCCCCTCAGCCAGCGACGCGAGGACATTCCGCTTCTGGTCGAGCGGTTCGTGGCGGAGCTGGCGGGCCACGAGGGACTCCCGGCGCGTCGGTTCGCGGACGACGCGATGGAGCTATTGCAGGAGCGCGATTGGCCCGGCAACGTCCGCGAGCTGCGGAACGCGGTGGAGCGGTTGCTCATTCTCACCAGCGGGACGGTCGTCACGGCGGTGGATGTGCGCCGTGTGCTGGGCCAGGCGCCGGAACCGACGCTGGGCGAGGTCGGCGCGGCCGAGACGTTCGAGCGGTTCAAGGCCGAGGCGGAGAAGGCCTTCCTGCTGGCAAAGCTCGCGGAGAACGACTGGAACGTGAGCGAGACGGCGCGCCGCCTCGACATGCCCCGGAGCAATCTCTACAAGAAGATCGAGAAGTACGGACTGACGCGGCGCGGCGCCGCGTCCTAGGACGCGGCGCGCGCGGCACGATTCGGCCACGGCCGGCGGCGGAACGATGGTGCGCATGCGGGTCCCGGCGCCATTGTGTGCGGGGTGGGTCTTGGGTGTCTCGAGGCCATTGCGCCCCTATCCGGGCCTGGGTAACGTACTTACGAATGACGATCGCCATCGGGAACCGCTCCCATCATTGGTGCGTCGGCCCTTGTGCGCCGACGCACGCGGTGATCGTCTCTCCATCCTGCACGCTGTACGCCGCCGCCATGTGGGGCGGCGTTTCGCATCGCGCGACGATCAACCCCAGTCGCTCCGGCCAACGCGCGTAACGGTGCCAGCAAGGGAGGATGCCACCTCGTATGCGAGCTAATCCCGCGCGCAGGATCTCATCCGACGAAGGATCGCTCGACCAGTATCTCCGGGAGATCAGCCAGTATCCGTTGATCACGCGCGAGGACGAAGCGTTTCTCGCCCAGCGCATCAAGACGGGTTGTGAAG
>CAYWNR010000155.1:0-7771 GCA_964459705.1 uncultured Gemmatimonadaceae bacterium
TGCGGCCGAGCCCAGGCGGGTTCGTGCTCTGGTCGGCGGGTCCGGCCGACCAGCCGTGGCAGGAGGCGGCGTTCGCGGCGGCCGTGAACGATCCCGCGGCACAGGTGAACCACGCGTGGTTCCGCGGTGGCTGGTGGGACCCGCTCACCATGGCCTGGAAGGACGTCGCCTCCGGCGCGTTCTACGCGCGTCCGCCGATCACCGAGGGCGATCCGTCACCAGGTGCAACCGTATTCGTCCCGTTTCAGCTCCGCCCCGGGACATCGAAGACCATCGTCCTGCGCCTGGCGTGGTACGCGGGGGTCACCGACCTGCGGCGCGGTCGCGATCCGGCAGTGACCGGAGCTCCCGCGGCCCCACCCTCAGCGCAGACATATCGCCCCTGGTATGCGAGTCGATTCCGTGGGATTGACGACGTCGTGAGCTTCTGGCACGAGCGGTATGACACGCTCCGCAGCGCAACGGAGCAGTTCTCGACCTGCTTCTACGACTCGACGCTGCCGCCCGAAGTGATCGAGGCGGTGTCGGCGAACCTGTCGATCCTCAAGTCGCCCACCGTGCTACGCCAGGCCGACGGCCGACTCTGGGCGTGGGAAGGGTGCTCCGACGAAGTGGGATGCTGCTACGGCAGTTGCACCCACGTGTGGAACTACGCGCAGGCCATCCCGCACCTGTTCCCCGCCCTGGAGCGCACGCTTCGTGAGACAGAGTTCGGTCCATCGCAGGACGAGCGCGGCCATCAGGCGTTTCGCACCGCGCTCCCGATTCGGCAGCAGGTACACGACTTCCACGCAGCCGCGGACGGCCAGCTCGGTGGCATCATGAAGGTGCACCGCGAGTGGCGCATCAGCGGCGACACCGAGTGGCTGCGCCGGCTGTGGCCCAAGGTCCGCGCGAGCCTGGACTATTGCATCGAGACGTGGGACCCCGGGCACAAGGGCTGGGCCGAGGAGCCGCATCACAACACGTACGACATCGAGTTCTGGGGCCCCGACGGCATGTGCACGAGCTTCTACCTTGGTGCCCTTCAGGCCGCGGTGCGGATGGGCGAGGCACTCGGCGACAACGTGTCGCTCTACTCGGGATTGCTCGAGCGCGGTACCAAGCGCGCGGAAGACGAGCTGTTCAACGGGGAGTACTTCTACCAGAAGGTGGAATGGAAGGCGCTGCGCGCGAGTCGCACCGGTGACGCCAACGACCGGTTCGGCCTGAGCGGCTATTCGCCGGAGGCCCGGGAGCTGCTCGAGCGCGAGGGCCCCAAGTATCAGTACGGCACCGGCTGTCTCTCCGATGGTGTGCTCGGATCCTGGATGGCGCTCGTCTGCGGCGTCGGGCAGGTGTTGGATAGCGCGAAGGTCACGAGTCACGTCGCCTCCGTGCACCGCTACAACCTCGAGAAGGACCTGTCGAGCCACGCGAATCCGCAGCGGCCGAGCTACGCCTATGGCACCGAAGGTGGCTTGTTGCTGTGCACCTGGCCCAAAGGCGGCGCCCCGTCGCTCCCGTTCGTCTACTCCGATGAGGTATGGACGGGCATCGAGTACCAGGTCGCTTCCCACCTCATGTTAATGGGACTGGTGAACGAGGGACTCGAGATCGTGCGTGTGTGCCGCGACCGCTATGACGGTCAGATACGGAATCCGTTCGACGAGTACGAGTGCGGGCACTGGTACGCGCGTGCCTTGTCGTCGTACGCGCTGCTGCAAGGCCTGACCGGCGCGCGCTACGACGCGATCGAGAAGGTCCTCTACCTTCGCCCGACGATCGCCGGGGACTTCCGGAGCTTTCTCTCCACGGCGTCGGGATTTGGAACCGTCGGTGTTCGCAACGGGAAGCCCTTCCTCGACGTGAAGTCCGGCACGATCGAGGTACGCCGCGTCGAGTACCGCGCGAGTTGACGACTATGACCACGCCATCACCAACAACCGACCGCGACATCGTCCTCGTCGCCAGCGGCGACTCCCGTTTGTCCGCCAACCGCGTCTGTTGGCCGGCGCAAGCCGAGTTGGAGGCGACGGTCACGCGCTGCTTCGCCGACTTGGGGCGTCGCGTCACTCGAGGCCATCCCTTCGACGAGACCAAGGAACACGGTTTCATCGACGGCCAAGCCAGGGGCATGGAGATCTTCCGCGCCATTGACGCCGATGCACCGCTGATCGTCGCGGAGGCGGTGTGGCAGTACACGAGCCATGTCTTGGCGGGGCTCGCCAGGCACCGCGGGCCCATTCTCACTCTCGCCAACTGGAGCGGTCAGTGGCCCGGGTTGGTGGGGCTGCTCAATCTCAACGGCTCGCTCACCAAGGCCGGCATCCCGTACAGCTCCATCTGGAGCGAAGACTTCACCGACGCGTTCGCGCGTGACGCGATTGCCGAGTGGCTCCGCACCGGCACGATTCGACACGACGTCTCGCACGCGCATCCCGTTGACGACGATACGGTCGGCGACTCCTTCGCCGCTGACCGGGATCGTGGCACCGCACTCGGCGTCGCACTCATGCGCGATCAGGCCCTCCTCGCCGTGTTCGACGAGGGGTGCATGGGGATGTTCAACGCCATCATCCCCGACCACCTGCTACACCGAATGGGGCTCTTCAAGGAGCGCCTGAGCCAGAGCGCGTTGTGGGCCGCGATGCAGACCGTCCGAGAAGCGGTGGCGCGCACGCACTACGAATGGCTCAAGAAGCGTGGCATGCGCTTCGCGCTTGGGTCCGACGAGGCGACCCAGCTCACCGAGCGCCAGGTGCTCGAAGGCCTGCGGATGTACCACGCCGCGGTCCAGCTCGCGCACGACGTCGGCTGCGCCGCCGTCGGCATCCAGTACCAGCAGGGCCTCAAGGACGTGTGCGTCGCGTCGGACCTGGCCGAGGGCCTGCTCAACAACCCCGACCGTCCACCGGTGTTGGCTGCCGACGGAAAGGAGCTGTTCGCCGGCCTCGCCGTGCCACACTTCAACGAGGTTGACGAGTGCGCCGGCGTGGACGCGTTGATGACCAACCGCATCTGGTGCGATCTGAGCATCGATCCCTCTACCACGCTGCACGACGTTCGCTGGGGTGCGCCCGTCAAAGACCTGGGGATGGACGAATTCGTCTGGGTGTTCGAGATCTCCGGCGCCGCACCAGCCTCGCACTTCATCGGTGGATACGCCGGGGCGGTCGGCGAGCGTCAGCCGCCGATGTACTTCCCCAAGGGCGGCTCGACGCTCAAGGGCGTCAGCAAGCCCGGCGAGATCGTCTGGAGTCGGGTGTATGTAGAAGGCGACGCCATGCACATGGACATCGGACGGGGCGGCGTGGTACGGCTCTCGGACGAGGAGACCGCACGTCGGTGGGCGGCGACGACCTCGCAGTGGCCGATCATGCACGCCGTCCTCTACGGGGTGACCCGCGACCAGCTCATGGCCAAACACAAGGCCAATCACGTGCAGGTGGCATACGCTCCGGACGCGGCGACCGCCTTACGCGCCCTGGTTCGCAAGGCCGCCATGGCACGCGCACTGGGGATGCACGTGAACCTGTGCGGCAACCACGAAGACTCCCTCGACCGGCATCAGGCGCCGCAACACCGCACGTGACCCTCCTTCCGCACGCATCGCGATGATTCCGTTGCTCGAAGCTCGCGGCGTGGCGGTGCAGTTCCCCGGAGTGCTGGCATTGTCCGGCGTGGACTTCGACGTGGTACCCGGCGAGGTGCACGCGCTGCTCGGCGAAAACGGCGCCGGGAAATCGACGCTCGTCAAAGTGCTGGGCGGGGAGATCGCTGCATACGAGGGAGCGGTGGCACTCGATGGACGGGTCCGCCTCTTCACTTCTCCGCGCGAAGCGATGGCGGCCGGGATCGCCGTCATCCCGCAGGAGCTTCAGCTCGTCACGTCGCTCACCGCGGCCGAGAACATTTGCTTGGGTCGCGAGCCGCGCGCGGCCGGTGGCTTGGTGGACCGCGCGTCCGTGCGCCAGACGGCGCGCCGCCAGTTGGACACCATCGGGACGCACCCCATCTCGGCTGACACGCTCGTCCGAAATCTCGAGGCGGGAGACCGGCAACTCGTGGCCATCGCCCGTGCCCTGTCGCTCGAGGCGCGCTGCCTCATCATGGATGAGCCTACCGCTTCGCTCGGTGCCGAGGAAGGTGCACGCCTCGAGGTCGTCGTGCGGCAGTTGGCTGAGCGCGGTGTGGGCGTGGTCTACGTATCGCACAAGTTGGACGAGGTCTTGCGCGTGGCCGATCGCATCACCGTGCTCCGGGACGGGATCCGGGTCACGACGGTGGAAGCACGCGGAATGACCGAGCAAGCGCTCGTGCGGCTCATGGTGGGTCGCGACATCGAACGATCGGAGCTGGCCCCGGTTCCCACGGAAGCACGCGAGCTGCTGCGCGTGGAGGACCTGTCGGTGGTGGACAGCGCCCACCCCGAGGGTTTCCGACTCCGCGACGTGTCGCTCACCGTGCGCGCGGGCGAGATCGTGGGTCTGGCAGGGCTGGTCGGCGCGGGCCGTACGGATCTGCTGCTCGCCCTCGTGGGTGGTCTGGACCGCGAGGTTCGCGGCCGGATCCTCCTGGACGGCAAGGACCATGTGCCGGCGAACCCGGCGGACGCGCGCGAGGCGGGGTTAGTGCTGCTTCCCGAGGAGCGCAAGGCCGACGGCATTCTGCCGCGCTTGAGTGTGCAGCAGAACATCACGATCGCGGCGCTCGGTCGCGTGAGCCGGCGGGGCTGGATCGACCGGAAGGCCGAGCGGCGCGAAGCGGAGCGGCTGATGCGTGACACCGGGGTGCGCGCGGCGACGCTCTCGGTCCCGATCGCCACGCTCTCCGGTGGCAATCAGCAGAAGGCGCTCCTGGCGCGCTGCCTGTTCGCGTCGCCGCGGGTCCTGTTGTTGGACGAGCCCACGCGGGGGATCGACCTCGCGGCAAAGGCCGAGATCTACGGCGAGCTGCGGGCGCTCGCGGACCAGGGATATGGCATCGTCCTCTGTTCCTCGGAAATGTCGGAGATCCTCACCCAGTGTCATCGCATCGTCGTGTTTCGCGAGGGACGCGTGACCGCGACGTTCGATCGCGACGAAGCGACCGAGGAGAAGGTGCTCGCCGCGGCGGCGGGCAGCACGCCCGACAAGGAGGGCGCACCCACGACACCGGAGCGGCCGGCGTCACCGCCACCTCGCGCGCCGAGCGGCTGGCGGGCGCGGGTCGGCAAGTACGCGGGACTGTTCGGCCTGGCGTTGGTCCTGCTGCTCGCCATCGTGTTCTCACCGATCCGCGACGGCCGGCTGGTTTTCCTTGGGCTCGGCAACCTGACGGACATCCTGCGCCAAGTGGCCGAGAAGGGGATTCTCGCGGTCGGTATGACGGCCGTGGTGATCGCCGGCGGCATCGACCTCTCCGTCGGCTCGGTGCTCGCGTTCGGGGCGACCTTGAGCGCGTGGCTGATGATGCGGGAGAACATGGACCTCGCGGCCACGGCGCTCATCGTGCTCGCCGCCAGCGCGCTCTGGGGACTGTTGAACGGCGTCGTGGTCGCCCGCTGGCGGCTCCCGTCCTTCATCGCGACGCTCGCCACGATGAGCGCGGCGCGCGGGGCCGCCCGCTACCTGAGCGGTGGTGCCGCCATCCCACTCGGCTTCGGGCCAGGCGGCGCGCCGGAATCGATGCGCGCCATCGCCGGCCCGCTGATCCCTTACGTGCCGGTGCCCGCGTTGATCTTCGTGATTTCGGTGCTGGCCATGCACCTGCTCCTCTCGCGCACGCGGAGCGGACGCTACATCTACGCCATCGGCGACAACGAGCAGGCCGCGCGCCTCTCCGGTGTACGGGTGGCGTGGCACACGGCGAGTGTGTATGTCATCTGTGCCACGCTCGCCGGTCTTGCGGGGCTGGTGCATTGCGCGCAGCTGGAGCAGGGCAACCCCAACGACGGCGTGGCCTACGAGCTCGACGCGATCGCGGCCGTCGTGGTCGGCGGGACGAACCTGAGCGGCGGGACCGGAACGGTCGGCGGCACGCTCGTCGGGGTGCTCATCATCGGGATCATCAACAACAGCATGGGGCTCAACAACGTCGATGCGAACCTTCAACTCATTCTCAAGGGCGTCATCATTCTCGTTGCCGTGTGGTTGCAGCGGCGGCGGCCGACGTGACATGGGTCGGGCCGGGCTCCGCGGCGCGGCGTGCGCGAGTGAACTCGCCGACTACGCGTGGCGCTTCGCCTCCCGGTCCCTACACTCTCCCCGGGGTCCACTGCGGATCACGGCGCTTGCGTTCGTCTGCCTCACACTCGCCTGCGGCCGTCACCAAACCGGCAAATACCTCATCGGCTTCTCGCAGGCCAACTTGGGCGAGCCGTGGCGGGTGGCGATGAACGCCGACGTCGCGGCACGGGCGAAGGACTTTCCCGAGTTGGAGATCGTCTACGCCGACGCGCAGCAGGATAATGCCAAGCAGGTGGCCGACGTCGAGAACTTTCTGCGCCAGAAGATCGACCTCCTGATCATCTCGCCCAACGAGGCCAAGCCGTTGACGCCGGTCGTGAAGCGCGCCTTTGAGCAGGGCGTGCCGGTCATCGTCTTGGACCGAGAGATCGAGGGTGAGACGTACACCACGTTCATCGGCGCCAACAACCGGGAGATCGGCCACGCGGCGGGGGAGTACGCGGCCGAGCTGCTCGGCGGCAAGGGGGACGTTGTCGAGATCAAGGGCCTTCCCGGCTCAACGCCCGCGCGGGACCGGAGCGATGGATTCCGCGAAGTGCTCGCCGCGTATCCCGAGATCCACATCATTCACGATCCCGTGGCCAACTGGCTCCGCGAGGAAGCGATGACGCAGATGGAAGCGGCGCTCGCGGCGCATCCCCACATCGACCTCGTATACGCGCACAACGACCCGATGGCGGTCGGCGCATATCTCGCGGCCCGCGCCAAGGGGCGCGACACGGAGATGAAGTTCATCGGCATCGACGGCCTCCCAGGGTTGGACGGCGGACGGCAGGCGGTGGCCGACGGGAAGCTCGCGGCGACGTTCGTGTATCCGACGGGCGGGAAGGAAGCGGTGGAGAGCGCGGAGAAGATCCTCCACGGCGAGCAGGTCCCGCATCGCGTCACGCTGTCCACGGAGCGCATTACGAAGTGAACGGCGCGCACGGCGCGCCCGACCAACGAGGCAGGAAGAGCCGGTCATCCGGCGGGAGGGTTCCAGATGTCGCGACGGCGATTCATCCAGACGCTGGTGGGTGGTGCAGGACTGGTCGGTCTCCCGGTGAGCACCACACCGGTGGAAGCGCAACAACAAGGGCGACCCATGGGACCGTCTGACTGGGTCCCTTCGTACGCGCGGGCCCAGCAGTACCGCTCCGGGAAGCAGTCCAGCCACGACACGACCGGCGGGAACCGCGACGCCTGGCCCATCAAGGGCGGCGAGCAACGCGAGATCTTCAACGCGACCGGCGCCGGTGTCATCTCGCACATCTGGTTCACGATTTCGGCGCAGAGCGCCCTGCATCTCAAGGAGCTGGTGCTGCGCGGCTACTGGGACGGGCTCGACAAACCGTCGATCGAGACGCCGATCGGCGACTTCTTCGGGCTGAACCTGGGCGACTATGTCATCTACGAGAGCGCCTACCTCGCGTGCTCGCCCGGGCAGTCGCTCAACTGCTACTTCGCGATGCCGTACCGGAAAGGCGCCCGTTTCACCGTCACCAATGAAGGGAGCCGGGACGTCGGCGCGTTCTACTCGAACATCGACTACCTCTCGATGGACGCCCTCCCCGCGGACGCCT
>CAYWNR010000156.1:0-7740 GCA_964459705.1 uncultured Gemmatimonadaceae bacterium
CAGTGGGAGACGTTCTACCGCATCGATGGCATCTGGAACTACGACGACTTCTGGGACTTCACGGCACCCCTGGAAGCGAGCGCCAACGCGCGGAGCAGCTTCACGCTCCGAGGCGGATGGGGAATCAGCGTGACACCGGAGTGGTCGAGCGTCGCCTTCGATTCCACGTTCTACGACTCGTACGCCATCGATGCCGGGACCGACACCATTCCGTTCGTGGTCCCCGATCGTCAGAACGGTTTGTGGCAGTTGAGCCTGAGCGCCAACACGCCGCGCCGCGCGCTCGTCGCGTCGGCCAGCGCGCATGTCGGACGCTCCGCGGCCTTCTTCGAGCCGGCACCGGCCCGCGAGCTCGGCGCGTCCGCGAGCCTCGACTGGAGGCCAACCGAGAAACTACGCGTGAACGCGCAGTACTCGTATTTGGCTCTCAATCGCGTGCGGGACGGGAGTCGGCTCTCGACCGCGCACATCCCGCGGCTCAAGGTCGAATACCAGATTGCCCGACCCATCTTCTTCCGATTCGTTGGCCAGTACGCGTCGCAGAAGCAGGACGCGCTTCGCGATCCGGCCACCGACCTCCCGATTCTCATTCAGGACGGCGATGGGATCCTCCAGCCCGCGGTGGCCGAGGTGCAGAACGACTTCCGCATGGACTGGCTGTTCTCGTTCCGGCCCAATCCCGGCACGGTGTTCTACGCCGGGTACGGGTCGAGCCTCACCGAGACCGACGCGTTCACGTTCCGCAATCTCCGGCGGGTCAACGACGGCTTCTTCGTGAAGTTGAGTTACCTGTTTCGAGCGTAGCACCATGAGCTTCGTGCTGTCGCTCGCGTGTCGGCGCTGCGGGACGGAGCACGAGAAGGGCGCCCACCTCGGGTGCGCCGCCTGCGGCGCGCCGCTCGACCCGCGGTACGATTGGGACGGTATCGCTCAGGCGGTCGCGCGCCATGACGTGCAGCTGCGACCGCGCACCATCTGGCGCTATCGTGAATTGTTGCCACTCGACGCACCCCCGTCGACGAGCCTGCACGTCGGGTGGACACCCCTCATCGAGGTCCCGCAGCTCGCCGACCTGCTCGGCGTCGGCCGCGTGTGGGTGAAGGTCGAGGGCGTCTCGTTTCCGTCGCTCTCCTTCAAGGATCGGGTCGTCGCGGTCGCCATCAACAAGGCGCTCGAGCTCGGGATGCGGACGGTCGGGTGCCCGAGCACCGGCAACCTGGCGAACGCGGTCGCCGCGCACGCCGCCGCCGCCGGGCTCGACGCGTGGGTGTTCATCCCCGATACGCTGGAGCAGGGAAAAACCGTCGGTACCATCGTGTACCGTCCTTCGGTGGTCCGCGTGCACGGCACCTACGACGAGATCAATCGCCTGTGTCGCGACGCGGCGGTGCGCTACGGCTGGGGCATGGTGAACATCAATCTGCGGGCGTACTACGGCGAGGGCTCCAAGACGATGGCGTTCGAGATCGCCGAGCAGCTCGGATGGCGCGCGCCCTCGGCGATCGTCACCCCCATGGCGGGCGGGTCGTTAGTCACCAAGCTCGGCAAGGGATTCGGCGAGCTGATCCGGTTGGGCTGGATCGACGGACCCGCGCCGCGTCTGTTCGGCGCGCAGCCGGTAGGATGCGCGCCCATCGTGACGGCCGTGCAGAACGGGAGCGAGACGATCACACCCGTCCAGCCGAACACCCTCGTGCGCTCGCTCGCCATCGGAGATCCGGTGGACGGGCCGTGGGCGACGCGCGCCATTCTCGAGTCCGGCGGGTGGGCGGCCGCGGTCCCCGACCCCGAGATGGTCGAGGGCATCACGATGCTCGCGGAGTTCGGCGGAATCTTCGCCGAGACGGCGGGTGGGGTGACGGTGGCGGCGGCACGCCAACTCGCCACCGAGGGCTGGCTCAAGGCCGACGACGAGGTCGTGTTGTGCAGCACGGGCAACGGACTCAAGACGGTGGAGGCGTTGGACGGAGTGGTGAGCACGGGACCGGTGATCGGGCCGAACCTGGCGGATCTGGAGCGCTTGTTGTGACGAGCCTCGCCGTCCGCGTACCCGCCTCGACCTCCAACCTCGGCGCGGGGTTCGACTGCCTCGGCCTCGCGCTGGATCTCTGGCTCGAAGCGCGGCTCGTGCCCGGTGAGGGCCCACCCACCTACGGCGGCACGCTCGCGCGGATGCACGCGGCGGACGACCTGACCTACCGGATGCTCAGCGAACGGGAAGCGCTGCACGGCTACCGGCTGGTCGTGACGTCCGCGATCCCGATCGGCGTAGGGCTCGGCTCCTCCGCCGCGGCCATCGTCGCCGGGCTCGCCCTGGCGCGGCTCTCGCTCGGCAATCCGTTTGACCGCGACGCCATTTTCCGGGGCGCCGCCCAGGAGGAAGGCCATCCAGACAACGCGGGCCCCGCCGTGTTCGGCGGGTTGGTCCTCGCCGCGCACCGCTCGGTGAAGCTCACGCTGCACAAGGACCTCGCCGTCGCGTTCGCGGTGCCCGCCGGCGGCGTGTCCACGAAGGAGGCGCGCGACCTGCTTCCGGCCTCCGTGTCGCGCGACGTCGCGGTGCAGCAGTCGGCGCGGAGCGCGGCACTGGTACTCGGCCTCACCTGGGGAGATCCGGATCTCATCGATTTCGGGATGGACGACCGCCTGGCCGTGCCACACCGGCGGCGGCTGATCCCGGGCTATGACGCCGCGGTGGGCGCGGCGATGGAAGCCGGCGCCTATGGGGTCACGATTTCCGGTGCGGGATCGGCGCTGGTCGCCGTCGCGGCACGGGAGGACGTCGTCGCCGTCGCGGCCCGGATGGCGGCCACGCTGACAGACGCCGGCAACCCGGCGGAAGCACTCGCGGCCCGCGTCGCCGCCGAGGGACTCTCGACCATAGGCTAAGAAGGCGCTGCACAAGTGCAGTGGCCTGCCTGCTCCGCGCGTGGTCGGCGAGTTCACTCGCGGAGGCGTGGAGGTGACTCCCTGCTCACGAACTTGCGCGAAGCTTCCCTGACGCGGCCGCGGCCCTACGGCTGGAAGACCTGCAGCTCGAAGACGTTCTGGACGATGAACAGCGCGATGTAGCAGATCAACGCGGTGATGGTCGGTGTCAGAATCCATCCAATCGCGATGTTCCGCAGCACGCTCCATTGAATCTGCCGCAGCCCCTTGATACCCCGCACCAGGGCGACGCCACACACCGCGCCAACGACCGCCTGCGAGCTCGACACGGGGACGAGCGGAATCGGGGGCAGCCCGAACTGCACCAGGAGGTCCCGCAACCGCGCCGACGAGAACACGAACAGCACGAGCGCCTGTGCCATGACGACGGCCCAGCCACCGGCCGGATTCAGCTCCATGAGGCTGCGGCCGACCGTCATCATCACGGGCCGTGAGAAGATCGCACCCACACCGATGGCCAGGCCGCCCAACGCGAACAGGCGCTGCGCGCCGCTCAGCACCAGTGGCCCGAACGCCGTGGGGCTCAGGGGCGACGCCGACACGAACACGCCCATGACGTTCGCGATGTTGTTGGCGCCGAGGCTGTACGCCCCCACGATGCCAGCGAGAATCAAGCCCACGCGGAGCACCTGATCGAGCACGAGCAGGTGCGGCTTCGTCACGCGCACAACGAGGCGGACCGCCCAGTAGAGTGCCCAGGCGAACAGCGCGCCCAATACCGGACTCGCGACCCACGTCGCGGCGATGCGGCCGAGCGCGCCGAGATCGGTCGGCGTGCGGGTGAACAAGTTCCAGCCGACGATGGCCCCCACGATGGCCTGGGTCGTCGAGACCGGCAGGCCGGCCTTGGTCATGCCGTACACCGTGAGCGCCGCGCTCAACGCCACCGTAAACGCCCCTCCCAAGGCGTTCACCGCGCCGAGCTGCCCCAGGCCGTTCGACGCGCCCGCGCCGCTCACGACGGCGCCGAGCAGCACGAACACGGCGCACAGCAGCACGGCGGTCGGGAAACGGACCATGCGGCTCCCCACCGCCGTCCCGAACACGTTGGCCGCGTCGTTGGCGCCCAGCGACCAGCCAAGGAACAAGCCGCTCGAGAGGAAGATGAGGAACGAGATGGTCATGGGACGCGATCTCGGGCGGAAGAGGAGGCTACACGGTCCGCTTCACCGCGAAGATCGCGAGCGCATCGCCGGCGTCGTCGGCCAGGTCCGCCAGGCGATCGATGCGAAGGACGTGCTCGCGCAGCTGCCGTTTCTCTTCGAGGGGCATCTCCGCCTCGAAAATCGCCTCGAGCACGCGGAGTCCGGCCCGCTCGGCCTCGTCTTCGTAGAAGTGGATCTTGTGTTGCTGGTCGCGGGCGGCGGCAGGATCGCGGAAGTACGCGCGCACCGCGAGCACCGTCTGCTCGACCGCTTGGCAGCTCGCCACGACCATCTCGATCAGGGTGTCGTGGACCTCGGCGGGGAACACCGGTCGCTCGATCCTGAGGCCCTGGATGTTGACCTTGAGCACGTCGAGCAGGTGATCGAGCGACACGAGCAGACTCAGCACGTCTCCAACCGTGTCCGGGAGCAGCATCTCGGTGTAGAGCTTGGTCCCGATCTCGCCGCGGAGCCGATCGCCGCGGTTCTCGTAGTCGCGAATCTGCCGCGCCTTCTGCTCGACGGTCTCCGACCACCCCTTCCGAACGTAGGACGTCAGCGCGGTCTGGTACGCGAGCCCCGCTTCGGAGACCGCGTCGAGAAACTCGTCGATTTGCGTCTGGAGGAAACGCGTGCGCCGGAGCGGCGCACCCTTGATCTCGGCCATGTGCCCATCCCCTCCCAACTGGACCCGTGTGGGATCAGCTTCCCTTCTTCCGCCGTTGCAGCCACCGCCGCCGCACGTCGATCTGATGCGCGTGGTGCCGATTGTGCACGTAGAAGAACCGCACCCATTCGGGCAGGTTCAGGTCTCCGAACACCGGGTGCCGCACGAACACGCCCGCCTGCTGGTCCAGCGGCACCGTGGTCGAAAGATGGGCGAGCCGTTCGACCGCCATGCGGAACTGCGCCGTGGCGAGCTCGGGGTCTGGCCGGGCGTCCGGAATGGCGGCCTTCGCCTCGCGGCCGCGTGGAATGCGACCGACGCCCAGGACCAGGTGACGCAGGAGCTGCTGCTTGGGCGACGCCCGGCGATGCAGATCCGTACGGCCCTTCCGTTCCTCCAGCTTCAACGTCACTTCATCGAACCCAACCGCGAGATGATGGAGAATCTGCGCCAAACTCCAACGCCCCTTTGGCGCAGCGTGCCAGTCGCCGCCGGAGATGCCACGCAGGCGTCCGAGTACCATCGGCTCCAGCGCCGCCAGTTGTCTGGTCGTCTTCATCGGCCGACTCCCGCGACGGCGATGCACTCGATCTCGACTCTCGCGTTGAACGCGAGCCCGGACGCCCCCATCGCGGAGCGCGCCGGCGGGTCCTTCGGGAAGAACGTCGCATACACCGCGTTCATGGCCGCATAGTCCTTGAAGTCCGCGAGGAAGACCGTGCACTTCACGACACGGCCGAGCGAGCTGCCGGCGTACTCGAGCACCGCCTTGATGTTCTCCATGGCCTGTCGGGTCTCCGCCTCGATCCCGCCCGGGACCACTTCCGTCGTTCCGGGCTTCCTCCCGATCTGACCGGAAAGAAAGAGGAGATTCCCAACGCGCACCGCCGAGCTGAACGGCAAACCCGGTGGCGCCCCGGGCGCGGCAATGGCCTGCTTTTCCTGCCCCCACGCCGACCCGGCCCCGGAGACCACAGCCAACAGAACACACAGAACAACTCGCATGATCCACTCGCTCTCTTGAGACGTTGGCCGATAGCCGATAGCCGATAGCCGATGGCCGATGGCCGATGGCCGATGGCCGATGGCCGAACGTACCACCAGTTTCTCGTTGCACGCTACACGCTGCACGCTGCACATCATCGGCCATCGGCTATCGGCCCGGGATCACCCCCGTCACCGCAATCCGCCACCCATCCGCCGTGTGGACGAGCACGCGCTCCGACCACCCGACTCCAACCACCTCCCCCTGGCGGGCGGCGTACGGATAGGCGACGTGCACCACCCCGGGGGCCAGCCACGTCAGCTCTGGCATTCCCGCGGCCAGGCTGTCCGGAAAGTCGGGCGCCGCCCGTTTGGCCGCGGCGAACTGCGCGAACCCACGGGACGGCCCATCCGGCCCGATAAAGAGAAAATCCTGCGATTGAAGGTAGCCATCCAGATAGGCATTCAGGTCCCCCCGCCGAATGGCGTCCAGATTGGCGTCGAATGCGGCCCTTGCCCCGGCCAAGTCCCGTTCGCGCATGGCCGCGACGTCCCGACTCACGCACCCAACCCAGAGAAGAGAGAAGAGGGGCAGAGAGAAGGAGCCGAGCCGCGCTCGGCGCCACAAGGCCGCCTTCGATCTATGAACCCGCATTACCTCATCGCTGCCCCGCTGCCCCGCTGCTCATTCTCCCCGTCTCTCTCATCTCCCCTGCGACCCCACCATCGGCGGCGCGCTCGACCAATGGTCGAGAATCTCGATCTGCGCCGTGCTGGCGGGTCGCTCCCGTTGCAGCCGCGTCGCTACCCGCTCGGCCTCGCGCATCACACGCAGCACGTTCAGTCCGATCACCTTCTTTGCGTCGTCATCGCTCCAGCCCCGCCGAAGCAGCTCGGCGATCAGCCGAGGATAGGTGGAGACGTCCTCGAGCCCCCTGGGGGTGGACTCGATGCCGTCGAAGTCACTCCCGATCCCGACGTGGTCCACGCCGGCGACGTCTCGCAGGTGCTCGATGTGGTCCGCGACGACCCCGATGTCCGGCAGCGGCTCCGGATGGCGGCGATGCCACGCTCGCGCCGAGTCGCGGGCGGCGGCCGAGTCGCCGGTGGCCGCGAGCACCGCGCTCGTGACGCTGTCCTGCGACTGGCTGTACCGGTAGGTCGGGAGATAGATGAAGCTCGGCACGAACGTCACCATGATCACCCCGCCGTTCTTCCCGACGGCGGCCGCGATGTCATCCGGGACGTTCCGTGGATGCGGCGTGAAATGTCGCGAGGAAGAATGTGAGTAGATCACCGGCGCCTGGGTGACGCGCAGGACGTCCCACATCGTCGAGTCGGACGTGTGTGACAGGTCGACGAGCATGCCTAGCCGGTTCATCTCCCGGACGACTTCCTCACCGAACGCGGTGAGGCCGCCGTGGCGCGGCGCGTCGGTCGCCGCGTCCGCCCAATCGGTCGTGAGGGCGTGGGTGAGCGTCATGTAGCGAACGCCGTCCCGATAGAACGCCCGCAGCAGACCGAGGGAGTTCTCGATCATGTACCCGCCCTCGAGCCCGAGCAGGCAGGCGATCTTCCCGGCCTGGTGGATGCGCACGATGTCGTCCGCGGTGCTCGCCATCTCGAATACCTCGGGATAGCGCGCCACCATGCGGTGCACGATGTCTCCCTGCTCCATCCCGATCCGGGCGGCGCCATGGTGCTCGAGGGTCGCCGGTGAATACGTGGACCAGAACTGCGCGCCGACCATGCCGGCCCGAAGCCGCGGGATGTCGGTCATCATGTCCGTCGGCTTGGCGATGTCCACCGAGTCGAAGCTCAGCCAGCGTACGCGTATTTCCCACGGCAGGTCGTTGTGGCCGTCGATGAGCGGGACCTCGCGCATCAGGGCCTTGGCGTGGGTGATGAGTGCGTTGTCCTGGGCGTGGGCTGGGGCTGCGGTCAAGGCGGTCAAGGCGGTCAAGGCGGTCAAGGCGGTCAAGGCGGTCAAGGCGG
>CAYWNR010000157.1:0-7725 GCA_964459705.1 uncultured Gemmatimonadaceae bacterium
CCTGGATTCCCGGAGCCAAAGTCCGGTGTCCTAGCCATTGGACGAGGGGGCAGAGACGACCGATCAATCTAAGGCGAGATGGGAGAATCGTGAAACGTGAAACGTGAGACGTGAAACGAGGTCTCCGCCGCCGGAGCCGTCCCGTTTCACCTTTCACCTTTCAGCTTTCACGTTTCACGAGCATCCCATCCCGCCACCGCCCGCGTCGCCGTTCTGACCAGCCGGACATCGCGTTTCCCGATCTCGATCGCCGCCGCGTCGCGGTCGCGCTCGTTCTTGTAGATCCCAACGAGTGCCGAGCCGGATCCGTAGAGCCGCGCGAGCAGCGGGCGGGTGTTGCAGACACGTTCGTACAACGCCCGCAGCGCGGGCTCCTTGCCGAACACGGGAACTTCGAAGTCGTTGCCGCCCAATCGCGCGATGCCGCCCCACGTGGTGAGCGCGTCGTGCTCGAGCACGATGCTGCCGCGTCCCTGTGACCAGTCTCGTCCCTGATCCACGAGCTCGTAGGCTTTGCCGGTGTGCACGCCGAACGACGGGATCACGAGGAGCGCGGGCGCCGGTGGTGGGGGCGGCAGGCGAAACAGCCGTTCCCCTCTTCCCCAGGCGAGCGCCAGCGGAACCCCGGATGCCAGGAAGGGCACGTCGCTCCCCAGCCGCGCCGCGAATTGAAGAATCTCGTGTTGTGGCACCGCGTTATCCGCGAGCGCGTTGATGGCGTGGAGCGCGGCCGCGCCGTCGCTCGAGCCGCCGCCCAACCCGGCCGCTACCGGGATGTGCTTCACGAGATGCATCCGCACACCGAAGTGCCGCCCCGTCGCGTCGAGCACCATCTCCGCCGCGCGGTACGCGAGATTCTGCTCCATTGGACCAGTGTCGGCGCCCTCGACCACCAACTCGATCCTGTCCTCGGTGCGCTCGACCGTCAGCTCGTCCGCCAGCTCCAACAGCGTGAACAGCGTCTCGAGCGAGTGATAGCCGGAGGTGTCCTTCGACAGCACGCGGAGGAGCAGGTTCGCTTTTGCATGAGCCGGAATATGAAGACGGGCGGGCGGTCCGGCGGGCCCGCGAGTGGGTGCATCGCTCACGTCCTCACGTCCTCACGTTCTCCCGTCGTTCCCGTCGTTCCCGTCGCTCCCGTCGCTCCCGTCGCTCCCGTCGCTCCCGTCGCTCTCAAGTCCCGCAAGTGCAGATTCGCACTCCACAACGACCACAATCCCAGCACGGTGATCGGCAGGAACCCGGCAATGTGATAGCCGATGGCAAGGGACGCCGCCGAGACCGCGGATACGCCGTAAAGTGCCAGCGCGGCTTTCGTGGCTCCTTCGAACAGGCCAAAGAAACCTGGTGATGATGGGAGCGCGACGCCGAACGCCAGGATTCCCTGGAGCACGAAGGCCGCGCCCCATGGGAGCCTCAGGCCGAAGGCGTGAAACGCGAGCGCGAACGACGCGGCGTTGGTCAACCAGAGCACGAGCGACCAGAAGAGGACCGGACCCAGCCTGCCGGGTGCCTTGAGCGCCGACAGGCCGTCGAGTATCCCGTCCACGAGCGCCAACGCGCGCGCGGCCCACCGGTCCGGGAGCACCCCGTGGAGCACCCGGTGCGCGGCGCGACGTGTGAGGTCAGGCAGGAGGACGACCGCGAGTGCCACGGCGAACGCGGAGCCGAACAGCACCGTACCACTCCACGCGATCCGCGCGAGCGAGACCCCGCGAACCTCGGCTTCCGTCGTAAGCCCACCGCCAAGGAATCCGACGACCAACAACCCCACGAGGAATAGTCCATCGAACACGCGCTCCACCGCGATGGATGCGAACGCCGTCGTGAACCGGACCCCCATCAACGATCGCGCGGCATAGGCACGCGCGACCTCGCCCGCCCGAGCCGGCAGGAGGTTATTGGCCATGAACCCGATGGCCGTGGCGTGCCACAACGGACCAAACGGCAGCACGGCGCCTTCGTTGCGCAGGAGATAGCGCCAGCGGATCGTGCGCAGTGGGAAGGTCAGGGTCGCGGCGGTAACGGCGGCAAGGAGCCATCCGAGACGAGCCGCCCGGATCTCCCGCCACACCTCGGCGAGTGAGACGTCGTGCAGCACCCACCATAGCAACACGACCGTGAGCGCGATGCCCACGGCGCCTGTGAGGTGGGTTCGTGAACTGCTAGGAGGCCGCTCGGCCAAGGCGGATCAGATCGAAGACTTCCTCGATGAGCTCCTGAACATCCCCGGAAGGGGCGTGGGCGGCGACGAGCTCTCGGACGCGATCCTGGAGGCCCAACGCCCGCTCGAGCGCGACGTCGCCGCTGTAGCAGAGGTCCGCGATCGGGACTGGTTCCTCCGGAGCCACGTCTTGGGGTGGCTCGGGGATCTCGACCGGCTCGGGGATCTCGACCGGCTCGGGGATCTCGACCGACTCGGGGGTCTCGATCGGCGCGATGACCCCGGTGGGCGCGCTGACCTGCGTGGGTCCCACGACCACCGCGGCGGGCACGGGGCGCGCTGTGGGGATCGGGGTATCGGCGATCAACTCCTCGAGCGACGACGGTCCGAAACCGTGCGTCGCGACGAGTCGATGGTAGCGCAACAGGCTGCCGGCGAGATCCGGGGTCTCGCGCTCGTCTCCCTCGTAGCCGCTTCTCGACGCGACCGGTGCGGGCCGGGGCATTGGTGCGGGAGCAGGGGCGGGTTCGGCCGCGGGAGCCGGCGCGGCGACCTTCCCGAGCGCGTTCGCCAGTTCCGTCAGGCGCTCCGCATCCCGGGCGGCCAAGGCGGCTCCCGCTTCCTGCAACGCACGACGGATTCCGTCCGCTTCGCGCGTCACGAGGTCGTGGGTGATCGCATCCCGCCCACTGCGCGCGAACGTGCGCACGGCCTCACGCAGCGTGGCGTCCGCGCCGCGCTCGAGCGTCTTGAGCGGATCGACCAGCCCAAGGATGCGGAGCGTGCGCTGCGCCTCCGTCTGGGCCTTCCCGATACTCACACCGATCTGCTTGAGGTGCTCGCCCAACGACACCAACTCGACTTCGCCCAGCGCCTGGCCCGGGGGAGGGGAGTCCGCTTCGACGACCGGCGCGTTCCCATCGGCCGCATACAACTCCTCGATCCGCACGTCGGGTCGGTCGAAGCCGAGCGCGGATCGGAGGGCGGTCGCAAAGCGGCGCAACTCGGCGGAATCGGCGTCGGCTTTCCCCGAGGCCGTGATGTCTCGCGTCGCCTGGGTCAGCGCCCGCGCACCGCTGTCGAGCAGCAGCGCGGCTGTCGGCACCGAGGGACCGGACCGTGCCACGAGCGCTGCGGCCCGCTCAATGCCCTCGAGCAGGTCGGGAAGCGGCGGATACTCGCCCAGCGTGGCGAGCCCGCGAAGCGGTTGCATTTGCTGGAGGATGGCCTGCACGGGATCGGTCAGCGCGGGGTTCCCCTTGACGGCCTCGGCCGCCCGCGCGATGGCGCTGCCGAGTGCCGCGCCTTCTCGCGCCACGAACGCCCGTGTGCCCGCGTCCGGCATGCTCGCTCCGGAGGGCCGTTGGGGCGCGGCCGGCCGGCCGCCCGCTCGCTCGAGCGTGGCCGCCAGGTCCCGCGCTCGGCTCGTGTCGGCCTCGGTCCATTCCTTCGCCCGGCGGACGAAGATCTTGAGATCGTCCACCGTCCGGATGGAGAGCTGGCGCGTGCCCTCGTCCCATTCGTGACGTCCTTCCCGGACGGCACGGGCCAGTTGCTCGAACGCGCCGGCGGCCGCGGCGATCGGCTGCTGGTTTGCCATCAGCGCCGCTCCGCGGAGAGCCCGCGCCAGGCGCTGCAACTCCTCGCCACTAGGCGCCCCCGAGGCAGCCACGAGCGCATCGAGGCGCTCGAGGTACTCGGTCGCCTCCATGACGAAGAAGTCGGCCATGCCGTACTGCCGGTCCATGCGCGCCTCGGGAAGGAGCCCTACTGATTCGAGCTAAACTATGGTCCCGCTGAGGGTTGGTCAAACACGAGCGGCGCTGATTGCGGCGCGCATTTCGGCCACGGCGGGTGCGATGCCGACCATGATGGCGCGGCTGATGATGGTGTGGCCGATGCTGACCTCTTCGACTTCCGGAATGCGAACCACGTCCGCGACGTTGGCCACCGTGAGCCCGTGCCCCGCATGGACGGCCAGCCCCGCGGCGGCCGCGAGCCGTGCCGCCGTTCGGAGACGCTCCACCTCTCCGGCGGCGCTGGGGAACGCGTGGCTGTACGGGCCGGTGTGCAGCTCGATGGCGTCCGCCCCCAACGCGGCGCTCGCCGCGACGCTTTCGGGCGTCGGGTCGACGAACAGACTCACACGGATGCCCGCGTCGCAGAGGCGCGCGATGCCCTCCGCCAGGCGCCGGTCTGCGGCGGCGTCTGTCCCCAGTGGCAGACCACCCTCGGTGGTGATCTCCGCCCGGCGTTCCGGCACGAATGTCGCCTGATGGGGACGGAGCTCGACGGCGATGTCGAGGATGTCCCTCGCGCTCGCGAGCTCGAGGTTCAAGACCGTGTCGATCGCGGCCGCCAACCGGCGGACATCGCGGTCGTTGATGTGACGGCGATCCTCGCGCAGGTGCACGGTGATGCCGTCCGCGCCCGCCCGCTCGCACAGGAGGGCCGCTTCGACGGGATCCGGTTCGATGGTCCGCCGCGCTTCCCGAACCGTCGCCACATGGTCCACATTGATGTAGAGCCGCATCGTGCGCTTGCCTCGGTCACTCGGAGTTCGTACGTTCCGGCGTCGCTTTCCACTGTGGCCAACTCCATGCCGATAATGCGCTTCGCGACGTCCGCCCTGATCCTCGCGTGTTCTGCCTGCGGGGGCAAGTCGGTGTCCTTGGGACCCCTCCCATCCGATCCGGTTGGCGCCGTCCAGCAGTTTATGGCCGGCGTGAAGGCCAACGACCTGACGCGCATGGGCGACGTGTGGGGATCCGACAAAGGGCCCGCGAACGCGTGGATGCCGGCGGAGCAGCGGCACCAGCGGTTGACGGTGATCCAGAGCATGCTTGCGTTTGAGAGCTTTCGCGTGGACCCCAACGGCGTCCGGGCGGGGAAGTCGCCGGATGAGCGCATCGTCCGCGTCCAGCTCACCCGCAACGGCTGCACCCCGATCGTCCCGTTCACCACGCGCCAGTACCGTGGCGGATGGCTCGTGTCGGACATCGATCTCGCGGCGGCGGGGAACCCTCGCCGGCCCTGCGGCGGCTGAGTTACTCGGTCAGCTCCACAAGGATGCCGGCGGTGGATTTCGGATGCACGAAGGCGATGCGGCAGCCGCCGTGGCCGGTGCGTGGCTCCTCGTCGATCAGGTGATAGCCCCGGTCCCGGCAGCGCGCCAGGGCCGCGTCGAGATTCGGGACACGGATGCAGATGTGATGGATGGCCGGTCCACGTTTTGCCAGGAACTTGGCAACCGGGCCGGTTGTTTCTACCGGACACAACAGCTCGATCTGCGAGTCGCCAAATGGCAGCGCGACAATGGTGGCACCGTCCACGGTTTCCGGCGCGCCCGGCTCGAGACCGAGCACGTCACGATAGAAGGTGAGCGCCGCGTCGAGGTCGGCAACGGCCACGCCGACGTGGGCAATCGTCGTTCGGGGGGTCGACACTAGGTCCTCCTTCTACTCACGAATCGCCGCCGACGGCGGTGGAAGAACATAACGGGAGGTTGCTGGGGATGGCAGGCACAATGCAAGTATCGGATGCCGACTTCGGATCGGAGATCGAGAAGCACGATGGGTTGGCCATGGTCGACTTCTGGGCCGTGTGGTGCGGTCCGTGTCAGATCGTGGCTCCGGCCGTCGAGCAGCTCGCGTCGGAATACGCCGGCCGGCTGAAGGTGGCCAAGTTGGACGTGGACCAGAGCCCGCAAACGCCGGCCCGGTTCGGCGTGCGCTCGATTCCGTCCATTCTCTTCTTCAAGAACGGCCAGCACGTGGATACGATCGTGGGCGCCGTGCCCAAGGCGCAGCTGACCGAGAAGATCGAGAAACACCTCGGGTGAGGGCGGGCATGGTCGACTGGGGTCCGGAGGCGCGGGAGTAGGCATGCGGGCGAGCGCGGCGATCCTCGTCGGGACCCCGGTCCGCCTCGGTGCCCTGCGGTTTCCCGCGGAGCGAGATCTGATCCATCGCACGCGCATCGCCTACATCCACCTCGACAATCTCCTCAACTTCGCCAAGATCGACCGCGATGGGCGGGTGGACGGGTACCTCGCGGCGTACCTGCCGAACGAGCTGGCCTTGATCTTCTTCCGTGGTGGGGAAGCCATCACCGCCGTCGGGTTGACGGATCGGGAGCGCGCGGTGATTCCCATCGACGACGCTGTCCGCGCGATGCACGACGAGTCGGAACGGAGTGAGTTGGCGTTCAGCAGTGCACCACTTCAACAGCTGTGCTGGATGTACCATGCCGGGGCCGCGTCTCCGCGGCCCGTTCCTGTGGACCGGCGCACTCCCTCGCGCGTGTTCGAAGCCCTCCAGGAGGAGCAGTTCAGCGGGGTGCTCGAGTTCATCGTCGAGGGTCGCGTCTCCTACATCGAGCTGCGGAAGGGTCGGTTCCATAGCGGGTATTTCGCCGATCGTCCGGACGACGTGCCGGTGCCGAAGTGGATCGAGCAGCTGCTCCAGCCCCACGAGGACGGCTCGGCGCTGGCGGTGTCCGCGGCGGTGTTCACGCCGGCATCGGAGGTCATTCCGGAGCAGGCGAGCCCCGCGTTGCTCCACGCGGCCCGTGAGGTGTTCTGGCGGCTTGCCGAGCATGTGGAAAGGGAAGCGCCGGGCGACGGGATGCTCCGCGCCGAGCGCCTGCGCGACAGTGTCGTGGAGACGCATCCGTCCCTCTCGGCGGTGAGCGTCCCGCGCGACGCGGCGCTCCGCGCTGAGGTGATGACCCCGGAAGAAATGACCCTGGGGCTCGCCGAATGGACGCGACAGTTGTTGGAGCAAGTCGAGGTGGTGGCTCCCGGCGCCGCGCCCGTGGTGTTGCAGGCGGCCACGAAAGACCATCGCTTCGTGCTCCAGCGCGCCGGGTTCTATGCCCGGCTCCCGTGGACCGTGACTTGGTGAGCGGGACGCTCTTCGTCGTCGCCACTCCCCTCGGACATCTCGGAGACCTCTCAACCCGTGCGGCGGAGACGCTGCGCGCCGTGGCGGTGGTCGTGGCGGAGGACACGCGACGGTCGCGCCCGCTCGTGCGCGACGCCGGCGGCAAGGCGCGGCTGCTGAGCTACCACGCCCACTCGCCTCCCTCGCGCCTCGACCAGATCCTCGAGATCCTGCGCGCCGGCGACGACGTCGCGTTGGTCACCGACGCGGGAACGCCGACGGTGAGTGATCCCGGAGCGGCACTCGTAGCCGCGGCGCGCCAGGCGGGTTGCTCCGTTGCGGTCGTACCGGGCCCGTCCGCGGTGACCGCGGCGTTGTCCGTGTCCGGATTCCCCGCGGATCGGTACCGCTTTCTCGGGTTTCTCCCCCGGAAGGGCGCCGATCGCGAGGCCTTGCTCACCGAGGCCGCGACCAGCGCCGTGACCATCGTGCTGTTCGAGGCGGCCAACCGACTCGCGCCGCTCCTGGACGACTTGGCACGCGTGGCGGGCGAGGAGCGACGCGTGGCCGTGGCCCGCGAGCTGACGAAGATGCACGAGGACGTGCGCGTGGGAACTCTCGGTGAGGTGGCGGTTTACTACCAGGCGCACGAGCCACGGGGTGAGGTCACGGTCGTGC
>CAYWNR010000158.1:0-7710 GCA_964459705.1 uncultured Gemmatimonadaceae bacterium
GGCGGGCTGATCACGACGCGGGTCAACACGGATCAGGCGTTCCCGTTCGCGATCCCCATCCGGTTCAAGACGACGGGCTACAGCCTGCCGACGACGTTCCGGTTTGCCGTGGTGTCCTCCCTCATGGGTGGTCCGGACGCGCTGTTCGCGCCCGGTGGCAACAGCGACTTGAAGCTCGCGGTGGAGCTGAACGATGCCGTGGACACCGACATTCAGATGGCGGTGGGCGCGGAGTACAGCTTCAATCGGCTCGTCTTCCTGCGGGCGGGAAAGAAGTTCGTGAACGAGGCACATTCCGATTTCCGGTCCTTCGGTCACGCGCTGTCCTTCGGCGGCGGTTTGCGGTTGCCCCTGTTCGGCAGCGCACTGTCGTTGGACTACGCCTACACGAACATGGGTGAGCTGCAGAACGTGCATGCGTTCTCGTTCGAGCTCGGCGGCACCCAATAGACAAGGCGGCGGGGGCCGGGCGATGTCTCGCCCGGCTCCACGCCCGCGGGGAGAAAGTGCATGTACCGACGACTTGTAGTGGCCATTGGACTCGCCGCCTTGGTGGCGGGACCGCTGGCGGCCCAGGACTTCGAGATCGGTCCGCGCCTCGGCTACGTGAAGTGGAAAGACGCAACCGGGATAAAGGGCGCGGCCATGCTCGGTGTGGACGCCATCTATCGCTTGAACTCCCATCTCGGGGTGGGCGTACGGTTCGACGTGGCCCGGCCCGGCACGGACGGCAAGTACTTCCCGGCCCAGATGAGCTTCAATGACACCACGATGATCTTCGCGGTCTCGCAGCCGCTCACGGTGATCCAGTACGGCGCGCAGGCAGTGGTGGAAACCGGCGGCGCGTTCAGCCTGTTCGCCAAAGGCGGGGCTGGCGCCCGCACGATCATCCTCGATCCGCAGGCGGCGCACGGTCGCGTCAACGTGAGCGATTGGGCGTTCCAGGCCGGCGGTGGCATCAGCCTCCGCGCCGGCAGCGGGACCAGCGTGAAGCTGGAAGTGCAGGATCTGATCTACACCAACTTCCGCCGCGCGGATCTCAGTCCGGTGGAGCCGCGGTTCGAACCGACACGGTTCCCCGACGTCGTACCGTATCAGCCGGCATTCGACGGCACGGCGCATAACATCTATGCCGCGATCTCCTTCATCTTCACGCCCGGAGGTGGCCGATGACCCGCCGACCGCAATCCGGCCGGATGGCCCTGTTCGCCGTCCTCGTGAGCGGCGCCTTCCTGGCGTGTCAGAGCAGCCTCACGGAGGTCACGGAGGCAGTGGGGCCCCGGAGCTTCGACTTTGCCGTCGGACCGGCAGGCAGCGTGCTGCCGGGCGGTGCCGCCTATCGCGAGTTGGTGCGCACGCTGGTGCAGAGGCACCAAGTCACGTACGAGGGGGTGCTAGTCACGAGCGACCCCGTGGTCCTACTGGCGTCCACCCACACGCAAGACACCACCGCCACCGACTCGGCGACCACCGTGATGGTGGGGTCGCTTCGCCACCTTAGCGGAAACGGCGTCTACCAAGTTTGGGCGCAAGCGCCGGACGGGACGATCAGCCCAGTGGTGGGGCGCGTAACGGAGTACACGCACGTGTTCGACCAACTGGACCCGATCACCGGCGACTCGGTGTTCGTGGCGGACAGCTCGGATGTCGCGGCCAGCGGCGGCGGCACGTACGCGGGCAGCGACGACCCGCTGGTGGACTCGGTCGCGTTCCGCATCATTCCGGCCGATCCGGGGAACACCGTCAATCCCTTCGTGAACACCCAGGTCAACGCTGTGCTCGTCACGATCGAGTCCGCCCAGGCCACGACGCCTAGCAACGTCCGGTTCGCCTGGCGCAGGCTCGGGATCGCGACGGGTGGATCGACTAGTTCGGACGCGGTTCTCAGGGCCGATACGGTGCTCCTGGCGACCTTTACGGTTGGCAGCGTTCGCACGGACAGCATCGAGGTCACTCGTTATGCGCGTCGGCGGCTCACGGGCACTGGTGCCCTGACGTTCGGCAACTACGGCGGACTCGACATCGTGAACGCCGCCTCGCCAAACGATTACATATTCGCTCCGAGAGGTGCGGGACTTGCCGGGGCCCGGGGCCCGGAGATGTCGGTGGACATGGAGGAGTTGGCCCGCCCGCCGGTGGGCTTCTACTACGCCGGCTACATCGTGGACGCAGATGGCAAGGGCGTGCTCGTGGACACGCTTCGCTCGGCATGGAGCGCGGACCCGACGGTCAGCCGGGTGAGCATGTACGACGCGGACGTGAACGACCTGCTCCCCGACATCGTGGCTGGGGAGATCCGGCATTCGCAGATACGGAATTGCGCAGCCGGGTCCGGCCAGAACAGCTGCCAGAACACGATGGCGCTCCCGGCGGACAACACCTTCACCGGGTACGTGAACTTCCAACTCAAGCTGGAGCCCAAGGGCGGCGTCGCGCTGGGGCCGAACAAGTCCGTGACCCATCTGGGTCCCTTGCCCAAAGCGGTCAAGTGAGATGCGAACGCGCACGAGCCGGGGCGTCTATGCCAGGCGGAGGAGTGGTCACGATATGAAGTGGAAAGGCACGTTGGTCCTGGGGGCGGCCGCGCTCGCGGCCGTCCTGGGCTGCTCGAAGGAGGCGCAGCTCTATCTGGGTGGGCCGCCGGGCGCGGAGGCCCGACAGGCCCTCTCCAATAGCAGTGTGGTCATGATGATCGGCGGGTCGGCGGCCATCGGCGCGCGGGCCGAGGACGCCGTGGGGAATGTCACCGGCGCGGCGGTCGCGATCGCGTCGTGCAATAGTAGTATCGCGACCGTGACGGCGGGCTCGGCCGACGAGACGTGGACCAGCACCGCTACCATCAATGGCGTCGCCATGGGGGTCACGTGCCTCACCGCGTCGTCCGGGGGGTTCTCGGACTCGATTGGGGTGACGGTTGGGCCGGCGGGCGTTGCGATTGTCGGCCCGGACACGGTGCTCTCCGGGACGCTGGGCCAGTATTCCACGACCTATGTTGACGGCTCGGGGGCCGACATTACCGGCACAGTTCCTCTCACGTGGAGCAGTTCCAACACGGCGCGGCTGGTGGTGGGAGAGACGACGGGGGAAGCACAGGGTCAGAGCCCAGGCAGCGTCCTTGTGCAGGCGTATGCACCCGGCGGCGCGAACAGCAACAAGAGCGTGCTGGTCATTCCCGGTGTTTTCGCGGGAACGTTGTCCAGCCCATCTGGAACGCCCGGTGAGCTGATCACCGTGACACGGGCCGCGGGCGCTCCGCCCTTTGACGAAGATGTCGCGGTGAAGGTGGGGGCTGCATCGGGGTGGGTGGAGTTGGTCGAGCCCTTCCAGGGTAGATCGAACAAGATCCAGTTCTCCGTACCGGCGACGGGATCGACAGCGGCCCAGACGCTCGCATTTACCAATTTGGGCCCTGGCCAGGTGGCGCAGAACGGGTCGTTCACGCCGAGCCAGGCAACGCAGGACATATACTCACCGGGTAACGTGGACGACTACACCGGCGCGGTGGATTGGGACGCCGCGAAGAGCCCGGAGGGTCACATTTATCTCGTTGACGCGACCGGCAGCGATCACTTCTTCAAAGTGAGCGCCGGCGCATCCCCTCGCACGGTCACCGTGACGGTCGACTGGGACGATGGCTCCGACGTGGACATTCTCTGGACGGATGAGGGATACAATGCCTACGTGGGGAACTTCGATGGTGCTTCGTCAGCCAAACCGGAAGTCTCGACGGTGACGATACCAGCGAACACTACGTGGCTGTTGATCATCGAAATGTACTCGGCTGCGGACAGCTTCACGAACATCCGGATCACGCTGCAGTAACCGTCTGCTGGGCGAGATGGAGTCACAATACAGGCGCCCCGGGGCTGTTGGCTCCGGGGCGTTGTGTTTGTGGGAGCTGGTGGTTGGTAGTCAGTGGTTGGTGGTTGGTCGTCTCCGCGAGGCTATTCGGCCTTTCCTTGCCATCCTCCAACCGACGTTCCCCCTCACCCCAGCCCCTCTCCCGCTGTTGCGGGAGAGGGGTCGGTTGTGCCACGAGCCCGCAAGGGCGTTCCCTCTCCCGCAACAGCGGGAGAGGGTCATGGTGAGGGGGAAACGGGAGGCTGTGCGCACGCGGAGAGGGGGGCCAGCACTCTCAGTGCCGCCACGCGGTCCGGGCGTTGGCCGAGACCAGCACCGTCCGGATCGGGAACCCCGACACCGTGACTGGCACGTTCCAGACATGTTCGACGAAGGGGTTCTCCGTGTCGGGGATCCGGAGCACGAGGTGCCAGGTGCCGGAGGGAAGCGCGAACTCGGCCCAGCCCCTGGCGTCGGTGACCGCTGCGGCCGGCTCGCGGCCCAAGCGGGCGACCTCCCGAGCCGCCGCACTGTCGAAGCCGGCGTAGGCATGGGCCTCCCAGGCACGCAGCGAATCGGCCGCCCGGCCCGCACGCTCGGCCAGGTCGCGAACGTCGGCCAGGGGGCCTTGTGGGCCCCCCCGGAGGGCAGCGGAGCGCTCGGTCAGCCGGCTGTAGAGCCGGCGGAACCTGGCATAGGCGGCGGCGTAGCCTGGAGCGCGCCGGTTCTCGCCGCGCAGCGAGTCCGCCAGGCGGCGGGTGCTGTCCCGGGTGGCTGAGAGCGCCTGCGCGGCCGGGTCGGTGTCCGGCGTTTCCGGCCGCTGGAACTCCCGCAACTCGATCTCCAGATCGGAGAAGTCGGGGCGGGGGATGGAATCTGCCGCGGCCAACGAGTCCAGCAGGCGCTGGGGGTCGTAGGGGAGGGCGGTGATGGTAACGCCCGCCAGCGGGGTGGATTCCGCGAAGGTGGCGCGCACCTCGACGGACACGGGTCCCCGATGACAGGCCAAGACGCCGACGGCACACGCCGCCAGCGTCGTTGCGACTCCACGGGTTGTGTGATGGGAGACGGCGATCAATCCACGATGGTGTCGGGGAAGATGTAGCTGAGTGGATCCTGGTGTTTGCCGCCCGCGATTACCTCGTAATGCAGGTGTGGAGCGGTGACGATGCCCGTGTTCCCCACCAGCGCGATCTCATCGCCGCGTCCGACGCGTTGGCCCTCGCGCACGAGGATCTTGGAGAGGTGGGCGTAGCGCGTCACCAGTCCGTAGCCGTGATCGAGCGTGACCATCTTCCCGTACCCGATGGCCGTGCCGACGTGGGTGACGGTGCCGCCGGCGGACGCGAGGACCGGTGTGCCCATCGGGGCGGAGATATCGATGCCCGGGTGCGGTCGGGCTTCGTGATAGATCGGGTGAATGCGGGCGCGCGCAAACCGGCTGCTCAGGAAGCCCTGGGTGGGCATGATCGAGGGCGTGCGGGCCAGCCGATCGATGTGGGCGTTCAGGCTCTCCGCCGCCTCCGAATACGAGCCCGCGAGCAGGCTCGCTCGGCGAATGAGCCCATCCAGGTCGAGCCGAAGGTCGAGCGCTTGGCGTCCCGCGTCTCCCTCGGCCAGCAACGAATCGCGCTCCGACCATTCGCCGACCGGACCACCGATACCGGCCAGCTGGACATCCGCGTCGAGCGGCTCGAGGCCGGCCAGCAGGCGGACCTCCCGGTCACGACTCGTGAGCGTCGTGAGTGTGTCCTGCAACTCGGTGAGCTGACCGCGGGCGATCTCCAGCTCCTGCCCCAAGAGCGCGTTGGCCTGTTGCAAGCGGTCGAGTCGCGTCAGGTTGATGGACTTGGTGACCGTCATGACCGCGAAGACCAGCATGACCACGGCCATGGTTCCACCCACACCCGCGCCCCACGCCAGCGCACGCCCCGACACCTCGACGGATCGGGAACCCCGAGCGCCGTGCGGTACGAGCAGGACGGTCCAGCGTCGGTTTGGCGCCACGACGACCCTCGGGTGTGGGACAACGGAAACGGCAGAAACGCGCAAGAGACTTCGATGGGGCACGACCAGCGCTCGAACTTATCCCCCGGGCACGGGACTGTCAACCCTGGGAGTCACTTTATAAGTTATTGTAGGCCAATGTTTTAAGTCGCGTCCGGGGGCTTGGGAAACAGGGGTGTGGCCTTCGTCACCTTGCAGCCGGCGACACTCGGTAACCCGCTCGTGACGGTCGTCACGCTTGGCGCGTCGTTGCCGAGCACACGCCACACCGTCTCGGTCTTCCGTGGCATGAACGGCGAGAGCATGACGGTCACCCCGGCCACCGCGTCGGCGAGCGCGGAGAGCACGGTGGCCAGCTCTTCGGTCCGGCCCTGCTTGTGCAGCGTCCAGGGGGCGGTGACCTCGATGAAGCCATTCGCCGCAGTGACCAATTCCAGGGCAGCCGCCGCGCCCTCGTGGAGCAGGTGACGGTCCATGGCGTCCACGTAGCGGTTCCAGATCGTCTCGCGGCCGGTGTCGAGGTCGGTGGGGTGCGTCCGTGCCGGGACCGTGCCGTCGAGATAGCGGACGACCATGGCCAGCACGCGGCTCACGAGATTGCCGTACCCATCCGCCAGGTCGGCGGTATAGCGGGCGTCGAACCGCTCCAGCGAGAAATTGCCGTCGCCGTCCCACGGGACCTCGCGCAGCAGGAAGTACCGGAGCGCATCGGCGCCGTGGCGGTCGATGATCTCTCGGAGCGTGACGCGCACGCCGGCGCTCTTGGAGAAGCGCGCGCCCTGCGTGTTGACCCATCCGTGGGACCAGACCCCGCGCGGTGGCGCGATGCCGGCGGCGTCGAGCATGGCCGGCCACATGGCGGCGTGGAACCGGAGGATGTCCGGCCCGATGACGTGCAGATCGGCGGGCCACAGGGCGTCGTAGCCCGCGTTGGGGAACCCCGTGGCCGAGAGGTAGTTGATGAGCGCCTCGAACCAGACGTAGACCGTGTGGGTCTCGTCGTCGGGCCACGGGATGCCCCACGGGACGCGCGCCCGGCTCACCGAGATGTCCTGCAGGCCGGCCGTCACCACGTTGGTGATTTCGTTCATTTTGGGGCGCGGGCGGACGAACTCCGGATCGGCGGCATACCGCTCGAGGAGCCAGGGTCCAAACGTGGAGAGCCGGAAGAAGAAATTCGGCTCCTCGACCCAGCGGATTTCGCGCGTGGGATGGATGGGGCAGCGACCCTCGGCGTCGAGGTCCTTCTCGAGCTTGAAGGCCTCGCACCCGACACAGTAGTACCCGCTGTAGACGCCTTCGTAGATATGGCCGTGCTCGTGGATGCGGCGAAAGACCTCCTGCACGGCGCGCACGTGTCGCTCTTCGGTCGTGCGGATGAAATCGTCGTGGCTGATGGCGAGCTCCGTCCAGGCGGCCTGGAACCGCGCGGCGATGTCGTCCACCCACGCCTGGGGGGCGACGCCGGCCTCGTCGGCGGCCTGCGCCACCTTCTGCCCGTGCTCGTCCATCCCGATCACGAAATGCACGCGGTCGCCCCGCAGGCGGCGGTACCGGGCGATGCAGTCGGCGCCGATCTTCTCGAAGGCGTGTCCGAGGTGCGGCTCGCCGTTCGCGTAGTCGATGGCCGTCGTGAGGTAGAACTTAGGCATGGGCGGTCCCGGCGGTCCCGGCGGTCCCGGCGGTCACGAATCTGACGTCCTCACGCTTTCCCATCGTTCCCGTCGTTCCCGTCGCTCCCGTTGTTCCCGTCGTTCTGTGGTCGCTCGACTGGGGGCCGGCCGCGTCCTCCCCGTCGTCCCCGGCGGCGGCGGCGCTTGGGCGGGCGCGGCCCCGACGAGAGCGATTCCACGGTCTCCTCGG
>CAYWNR010000159.1:0-2869 GCA_964459705.1 uncultured Gemmatimonadaceae bacterium
TCCTCGCGTTCGCGGTCCAGGGTGGGGACACGCAGGATCAGAACCTGCTGCAGTTCTTCCTGAACATCGTGGAATTCGGCATGAACGTGCAGCAAGCCGCCGAGGCCGCCAACATCACGAGCTACCAGATGTGGGATTCGTTCGCGCACACCCGCGCGCCGGGCCGGTTGGTGTTGAACGAGGAGATTCCCGACTGGGTGCGTGCCAAGCTCACGTCGATGGGCTATCGGCTCGAGTTCGACCGGTTCACGTCCGGTCCCATCAACGCGATCTACTTCGATCGGGCCCACGGCTCGTTCTGGGGTGGGTCGAGCAACTTCGGGGAAGACTACGGGATTGCGTGGTAAGCCGTTAGCCGATTGCCGTTGGCCGATAGCCAGTAGCCGTTGGCTCACAGCATAGCGTTCACGGCAATCGGCTAACGGCTAACGATTGGGAGGTCCGATGATCCGACCGTGGTGGTTTATGGGCGGGCTGGGATTGACGTTGATGTTCGTGCCGTTGCGGCCCCAGCAGACCGACGCGCCGCTCTTGGGGTTCAGTCCCGAGGGAGCGCGGCAGGAACTGGCGCTCGAGGCGCGGTTCGACGCGGTGCCGTCGCCCGATTCGCTGCGGGCGCACATGCAGCGGCTCTCGGCTCGCCCGCACCATCTCGGGTCGCCGTATGGGAAGGAGAACGCGGAGTACCTGGCCGGCCTGTTCCGGTCGTGGGGATTCGACGTCGCCATCGAGCGCTTCGATGTGTTGTTCCCGACGCCGCGCGAGCGCGTGCTGGAGTTGGTGGCGCCCACGAAGTTCACGGCCAAACTGGCCGAGCCGGCGCTCCCGGAAGACGCGTCCAGCCGCATTTCCAAGGATGTCCTGCCGACCTACAACGCGTACTCGATCGACGGCGACGTCACCGGCGAGCTGGTGTACGTGAATTACGGTGTGCCGGGGGACTACGATGTGCTCGCCCGCCATGGGGTGAACGTGAAGGGCAAGATCGTGATCGCGCGGTACGGCGGGTCCTGGCGCGGCATCAAGCCCAAGGTGGCGGCCGAGCACGGCGCCATCGGCTGCATCATCTACTCGGATCCGCGCGACGACGGCTACTTCGAGGGTCTCGTGTACCCCCAAGGTGCCTACCGGCCACCGCTCGGCGCGCAACGCGGCTCGGTGGAGGATATGCCGCTGTACCCGGGCGACCCGTTGACGCCCGGCGTGGGTGCCACGGCGGACGCCCACCGGCTCCCGCGCGCGCAGGCGGCGACGCTCACCAAGATCCCCGTGCTGCCGATTGGCTATGCGGATGCCCAGCCGCTCCTGGCGGCCATGACGGGCGCCGTCGTGCCGACGGAGTGGCGCGGCGCGCTCCCCATCACCTATCGCATGGGTCCCGGACCGGCCAGGGTCCATCTCAAGTTGAACTTCAACTGGGGACTCGTGCCCGCCTATGACGTGATCGCGCGGGTCAAGGGCGCGGAACTGCCGGATGAGTGGGTGGTGCGAGGCAACCACCACGACGGATGGGTGTTTGGCGCGGCCGATCCGATCAGCGGTCAGGTGGCCATGCTCGAAGAGGCGCGGGCGCTGGGACAGTTCATGCGGACCGGCTGGCGCCCCAAGCGGACCATCATTTACGCGGCGTGGGACGGTGAGGAGCCGGGGCTCCTGGGTTCCACCGAGTGGGTGGAAGCGCACGCGGATGAGCTCCGGCAACACGTGGTCGCCTACATCAACTCCGACAGCAACGGTCGCGGCTTCCTGGGGGTCGGCGGATCGCACACGTTGGAGCGGTTCGTCAACCAGATCGCGCGTGACGTGCCCGATCCGGAGACGTCGGTCTCGGTGGGGGCGCGCGCGCGCGCGCGCCAACGCGTGAACGGCGTCGCCAGCGCGGCCCGCGGCGACCTGGCGATTGCCCCGCTGGGGTCTGGCTCCGACTACACGCCGTTCCTGCAACATCTGGGAATCGCGTCGCTGAATATCGGCTTTGGTGGGGAGAACGGGGGTGGCTCGTACCACTCGATCTACGACTCATTCGACCACTACCTACGGTTCGACGACTCGACGTTCGTCTACGGGGTCGCCCTGGCGAAGGTCGGGGGCCGAGCCACGCTGCGACTGGCCCAGGCGGACGTGGTGCCGCTGCGATTCGGCAACTTCGCGAGTCATGTGCGGCGCTACGCGACCGAGCTCGAGCAACTGGCGGACAGCATGCGGACCGCGGCCGCGACGCGAAACGCCCTGCTGGCGGGCCGCGCCTACACGCTGGCCGCCGATCCACGCGAGCGGTACGTGGCGCCGGACTCCCTCTCGGCGGTCCCCCATCTGAACTTCGCGCCCCTCCTGAACGCGGTCGATCGGCTTCGGACGGCGGCCGCGCGCTACGACTCGGCCCTGGCCGCCGCCGGCGTGCCCCAGGATGCCCGCACGGCCGCGGAACTGAACGACCTCCTGATGCGCTCCGAGCGGGTGCTCACCCGGGAGGCCGGCCTGCCCAGGCGCCCGTGGTTCCATCACCTGATCTACGCGCCGGGGTTCTACACGGGCTACGGGGTCAAAACGCTGCCGGGAATCCGCGAGGCCATCGAGCAGCGCTCCTGGGACGAGGCCATGGAGCAGGAAGCGCGTGTCGCCGACGCGCTCGATGCGATGAGCGAGGTGATTGAACAGGCGGCTAGGCGTCTAGCCGTCTAGACAAAGACCTCGTACTCCGGCTCATACATCAGCGACTTGACGTGCGCCTCGAGGTCACGCGGCTTCGGGGCCGTGGCCAGGCCGGTGTCGTAGGCGTCCTTCGCCACGGCCGTCGCGATGGCGAGTGACACTTCGCGGATCCGCTCCAACGGCGGGAAGATCGTACCCTGCGCCAGGTACTCCTCGG